>JANOCJ010000257.1:0-14122 GCA_031412115.1 Flavobacteriales bacterium | reverse complement strand
ACGCCATCGCCGTTGGGTGTAAATGCGTTTGGCACATACATAACTGCCGGTGGGGTTATGCGGGCATAGTTAGAAACGCTTACAACCGATGGGGCGCCACTTTTATAGGCGGTAACCCTAAAGTTTTTAGCGTTTACAGGTATTTGCGTTTGGGCCGAAGCTGTCATAAATAAAGCCATTAGTGCAATAAATGCGAGGATTAGTAAAGCTCTCATAGTAATTCATCTTTTGGGGTAATTGGGTATTACAAAGAAAGACCAGCCTTATAGTGTGCAAAGGCAATACACCGCCCTACACTTGCGGATGTAAGTTTTTTGGAATGATTGGCTTATGAGAAGCTTATTTCATTTTCAATACACTGATTATGTGTAAAATATATTTTTGCAACAAGCTTACTAAGTGTGTAATATTAATTAGCAGGCCGCCAAATACGTATTTATACGCCTGTTAATGCCGGTAGCCAAAACCAAAGTTTGAACAACAAAAAACGGCCCCTGATATGCTCAGAAGCCGTTTGTAATTATTACCAATAAAACGTTCTCTAAAACCTACTTTTTAAGGCTAAAAGCGAAGGTTGTTCCTATGCCTTTTTTGGAGGCTACAGTAATTTCACCACCCATGCGTTCTACCAATTTTTTTACGGTTGATAGGCCAATGCCGGTGCCTTCATTGCCATAGCGGTCTCGGTGGTTTAGGGTTGAAAACAAGTTGAATATTTTATCCAACTTATCGGCTTCCATGCCTTGGCCATTATCTTTTACTGAGAAAAGGTAATGGGTTTCATCTTCATCAAAACCATAGGTAATATCAATCTTGTCCTTATCGTTATACTTTATGGCATTGTTGGTTAGGTTTATATACAACTGCTCCAACATTACTTTATTGGTTTTTATTGTACCGGCCTTTTCGGGTAAATAAATTCAATGTTTTCATTAATGGATATAAACTCAGCCATCTGGTGCAAAAATGCTGATAAATCAATCTCCTCACTTTTTTTGGCCAGCAATTCATCGCTGGTATAATAGGCCAAAACACCATCTACCAGGTTTTTTATTTTGGTTGATGAATTAACCAAATAAGACAATAATGTGCCGCCACTTTCGCCCAATGTTACACCAAAATCGCTTTGCAGTATAGATGCTGCCGTAAGCAAATTATTGGCCGGCGATTTAATGTCATGCGTTACCGTATAAGCAAACTTTTTCAGCTCATCATTTTTTGCTGTCAGCGTCAATTTCGATTCACTTAAATCGGCATTGGCCTTACGCAGTTCAAACAAGCTAACCACCTGTGCGGCTATGGTTTTTAAGGCATCCATCTGCCATTTCTCCAGCGTACGGGGCTTATTATCTATTACACATAACGACCCTAGCGCATGGCCGTTTTTGGTAACCAATGGCACGCCTGCATAAAAGTTAACCGCCCCATTAACTACAAATGGATTTTCAGAAAATCTGATATCTTTTGTTGCATCAGGTACAATAAAAATATCGCTTGGTGATGCTATAGCATGCGCACAAAATGATACCTCGCGCGATGTTTCGCAAACGCCCAAACCCACCTCTGCCTTAAACCACTGGCGGTGTCCATCAATTAATGTTACTGCCGACATTGGGGTTTGGCATATATCCGAAACCAATTTTACCAACTGGTCATATTCTTTTTCAGGTAGCGTATCTAAAATGCTTAAACTATTCAGCTCTGCCTGCCTTTCCTGCTCATTTGCAGGCATAGGAACTCCGCTCAATTCGTTTACTATCACGTTCATCCTCTAAAAATAATTGGGTTATTTTGATAGTAATACGCTTTAAAAGCTATTTAGTTGTAGCGCTTATAGCATTGCTGTATTATAAGTGGGGCAAGGGATGGAGAAATTTATAATCTGTAAAAAGGGTAAGTAATTCATTAGTATTAATATAAAAAAAGGGCAACACCTTTTATTGGTATTGCCCTTTAGTAAATTATTTTTACTGTTATTACTTACTTAAATACAAGTTCCTTTCCGAATAAATCTTCTGGAAGAACTCGTCGTGAAGGTCGGTAATAAACTGGATTGCCTCTCCGGTTGATTTCATCTCCGGGCCTAATTCCTTCTGTACTTCAGGGAATTTATCGTGAGAAAATACCGGAATTTTAATAGCGTAACCGCGTGGTTGTGGGTTGAATTTATAATCTTTCAACTTCAATTCGCCCAGCATTACTTTGGTGGCAATATTTACATACGGCTCGTCATAGGCCTTGGCTATAAATGGCACTGTGCGTGATGCGCGTGGGTTAGCTTCGATGATGTATACAATCTCATTCTTCACCGCAAACTGTATATTTAGCAAGCCAATGGTGTTTAATGCCAATGCAATTTTCTTGGTATGCGCACGTATTTGGTCAAGCACATTTTCGCTTAGCGAGAAGCTAGGTAGCACCGCATACGAGTCGCCCGAGTGGATACCCGCAGGCTCTATATGCTCCATTATACCAATGATGTAAACATCCTCGCCATCGCAAATAGCGTCGGCTTCGGCCTCAATGGCGTTGTCCAAAAAGTGGTCAAGCAATACCTGGTTGCCGGGTATATCCTTGTTTATATCAATAACGTGGGTTTCCAGTTCCTGCTCGTTAATTACAATCTTCATGTTGTGGCCACCCAATACATACGACGGGCGCACCAGCAGCGGGAAGCCCAATGTGCGCGATAGTTCCACAGCCTCTTCGGCTGTTTCTATCACCCCAAATTTTGGGTACGGAATATCATTTTCTTTCAGCAGGGTTGAGAAGCTGCCACGGTCTTCGGCAAGATCTAAACTCTTATAATCAGTACCTATAATTTTAATGCCATAGCGGTGCAGCTTTTCGGCCAATTTAAGAGCTGTTTGGCCGCCTAATTGTACAATAACACCTTCCGGTTTTTCGTGCTGAATGATGTCGAAAATATGCTCCCAAAATACCGGCTCAAAATACAGTTTATCCGATATGTCAAAGTCGGTCGAAACCGTCTCGGGGTTGCAGTTAATCATAATGGTTTCGTAGCCGCATTCGCGCGCTGCTAATACACCGTGTACGCATGAGTAATCAAACTCTATGCCCTGCCCAATGCGGTTTGGGCCGCTGCCCAATACCACAATCTTTTTCTTGTCGGTGCGTACGCTTTCGTTTTCATCCTCAAAGGTAGAATAGTAGTACGGCGTTTTGGCCTCAAACTCAGCGGCGCAGGTATCAACCAGCTTGTACACACGGTTAATGTTAAGGTCGCCGCGCTTTTTATACACCTCACTTTCCAGGCAACGCAAAAGGTGCGCTATCTGGCGGTCGGCGTAGCCTTTTTGCTTGGCTTCCATCAACAATTCGCGCGGAATGCTGGCAATGGTATGCGCTTCAATTTTTTTATCGGTCTGCACCAAATCTTCAATTTGGTTTAAAAACCAAGGGTCAATTTTAGTGAGCTTTTGTATCGTTTTCATCGGGATGCCCAACATCATGGCATCTTTAATATGGAACAAACGGTTCCACGATGGTTTTTCTAAGCTATGCAGCAACTCGTCTGGGTTGCGCAACTCTTTACCATCGGCACCCAAGCCGTTGCGGCTAATCTCCAAACTCTGACACGCTTTTTGCAATGCCTCTTGAAACGAACGGCCAATGCCCATTGCCTCGCCAACGCTTTTCATTTGCAGGCCCAGTTCTTTATTGGCACCCTTGAATTTATTGAAGTTCCAGCGGGGTATTTTTACAATTACATAATCAAGCGTAGGCTCAAAAAATGCCGACGTGGTTTTGGTAATTTGGTTTTTCAGTTCATCTAAGTTGTAGCCAATAGCCAGCTTGGCGGCAATTTTAGCAATAGGATAACCCGTAGCTTTTGATGCCAGTGCCGATGAGCGCGATACCCGTGGGTTAATCTCAATGGCAATCATCTCTTCCGTGTCAGGGTCAACAGCAAACTGCACGTTGCAACCGCCCGCAAAGTTGCCAATGGCGCGCATCATTTTAATGGCGTTGTCGCGCATTATCTGGTACGTAGTGTCAGACAGGGTCATGGCCGGGGCAACGGTGATGCTGTCGCCGGTGTGGATACCCATGGGGTCAAAATTCTCTATCGAGCAGATGATGGTAACGTTGTCGTTATTGTCGCGCAACAGTTCCAACTCATATTCCTTCCAGCCCAAAACGGCTTTATCAATCAGCACCTCGTGTATAGGCGATGCATGCAAACCGCGGTGTAGCAGGGCTTCAAACTCCTCTTTGGTATGCACAAACGATGCACCTGTGCCGCCCAGCGTGTACGACGGGCGTATAACCAGCGGAAAACCTATGCGTTGCGCAATTTCTTTACCCTCTAAAAACGAGTGAGCCGTTTCAGACGGGGCTACGCCAACGCCAATATCAATCATCAGTTGGCGGAATTTCTCACGGTTTTCGGTAATCTCAATAGCATCAATATCAACGCCAATCATCTGCACACCGTACTTGTCCCAAATGCCCATTTCCTGGCACTTTATAGCAAGGTTAAGTGCGGTTTGTCCGCCCATGGTGGGCAGCACAGCATCAATCTTGCGCTCCTCCAAAATCTTTACAATACTTTGTACTGTAAGGGGTTCCAGGTACACATTATCGGCCGTTACTTTGTCGGTCATAATGGTGGCGGGGTTGCTGTTAATGAGGGTTACCTCAATGCCTTCCTCGCGCAATGAGCGCGCGGCTTGCGAGCCAGAGTAGTCGAATTCGCAGGCTTGGCCAATGATAATTGGGCCTGAGCCAATAATTAAAACAGAGTGTATATTTGGGTTCTTGGGCATACAACGCGAGAGTTAAAAGCGATGCCCCATTCAGGAAACATCGGGCAAAGATAGCCGAAAAGCGTTTCCAGTCAAGAGGCGTTTTTGTGAATGTTAGTAAATCAGTTGGTTGTTGATAGTTGGCGGTTGGTAGTTGCAGGTTTGTATTACGCGTATTACTTTAAAACACCCATTACCACCCCAAAACTATACTCAATAACAGCTATCCGAAATATAGTTTACCTAAAGCCTAATTGTAAACAGTTGATTTTAAAACTATTGCTAAAAGCTAATAGCGGGAAAACAATACCAAACAAGTGCAACCATGCGCCAGCTTTGCTATAGTAGCAGCCAAAGGTGTAGTTAACTTAATGCGAATAGTAGATAGGATGTAGCACAAGCTTTGCTACAGCTTGCACACGTTTGTCTCTTTTTCTGCATAAAAACACACTAAAAGCGTTTAAAAACAGCTAAAAAATGATTTTTTTCGATGTTTTTTCGCTTAAAAAACACGCAATATTTAAAAGTACAAAAATTCAGGTGCAAAATTGCACGGCCGAGGTATAACAGGTATTACGGTGTTATACGGTATAACCTATGCATATGGTATAACATGTATGAATGGTATAACAGGGTAATACAAAAAAATTGAGTAAGCCGTCCTTGTCTTCATACAGATAGACAAACTAAAGTGTGTTTTTTGTTATATTTGCTAAATGGTTATGCTATTATACATAGAGATTGCAGGCTATTAAGAATTGTGGAAGATTTTATGAAAACAGCGTTTGAAAACCAATTGAGTTTTTTTGAAACCGAAATTGAAGATTCCCAAAATAGTTATAAAGAATTTTGTCAAGCGTTAGCAGGGAAAGAGAATTTATCGCCAGATGAATTTGGCGTAGCATTACAAAAATGGTCTAAAGAAAACATTGTACATCCGATAAATATAGTTGCCTTGTTTTCTGGTGCAGGAGGGCTTGATATTGGATTTTGTGATACAGGATTTAATTTGATTGAATCAGTTGAACTTATTAATAAGTTTGCTGAAACAATGGAAATTAACCAACAAGAAAATGGTTATTTTAAAAATGCGAAAATACTTTGTGAGGATATTAGAAAATATGAGCCTAACATAAATAAAAAAATTGATTTTGTAATTGGTGGTCCTCCTTGCCAATCTTTTTCTGCAGCGGGCAGAAGGGCTGCTGGTGTTTCAGGCACAAAAGATGACCGAGGAAATCTTTTTCAAGAATACGTAAGAGTATTAAAAGAACTTAAACCAAAAGGATTTTTATTTGAAAATGTATATGGATTATTAGGTGCTGAAAAAGGAGAATCTATTAAAAAAATTGTTCAGGCCTTTAAAGATATTGGATTTAATGTTTCTTATAAGATTTTAGATGCTGCTGATTATGGTGTTCCTCAGCACAGAGAAAGATTAATAATAGTTGGTCTAAAAGATGGGGTGTTTAAATTCCCAAAACCTACACATGGTCCGGATGCTAAAAATGGTAATTATCACTATTCTGCAGAGAATGCGATCGCATTATTAAATAATCCTATTGATGAAAATTTTAAGCCTTTAAATGGTCGTTTTGGACATTTACTATCAGAAGTCCCTCCTGGGTTGAATTATAGTTATTTTACCGAAAAAATGGGTCATCCAAGTCCTATATTTGCATGGAGATCAAAATTCTCAGATTTTTTATACAAGGCAGATCCATTGTCGCCAATTAGAACCCTAAAAGCATCAGGAGGACAATATACCGGACCTTTCCATTGGAATAATAGACACTTTACTATAGACGAATTAAAATTGCTTCAAACATTTCCTGCCCAATACAAAATTTTGGGTAATAGAGCAATTGCATCAAAGCAAATTGGAAATTCAGTACCCCCCCAATTTGCCAGATTGTTAGCTTTAAGCGTTCTTAATCAAGTATTCGATATTAAACTTCCTTTTGAATTACAATATCTTGGAGAATTAGATAAATTAACTTTCAGAAAGTTAAAAAATCAAAAGACAAATACGTATTTGAAAAAAGCATCATCTGCAATTAGCAACCTTGATGTAAATATTAAAGAAGTCTTGCCTCGTAATATTAAAGTAACGCTAAAGGAAAATTTCAAATTAGTAGAAACAAAATCTTCGGATGTTGAGATAAAATTTACTCCAAAAACAAAAAAATGGGAATTTAGATTAATCACCAATAAAAAATCTAAAGAGTTATTTAGAATTAATATAACCCGACTTAATAATTCACCCCTTTTTTATGCAATTAACGAAGTAACATTGATTTCAGATAGCCTTGAATATATTCATTATGCGATTCTTTGGAAAGTATTTGAAAAAGAACTTGCCAATAATCAAATTAAAGCAGATTTGGTTCAATTTAATGGCTACTATCAATATAGTAATAATATTAATTACGAACTGATTAAAACTACAACTGCAAATAATAACATATGGAGGGTAATAGAATTAATTCTATTAGATTCAAAAATTGGACAAATTAGAAATATTGGCGAATTTGCTAATGACTATGATATGCCAGAAGATGAATTAATTGCGGCTTTTTTTGAACTTAGAAAAATAGGTTTTGAAATTAGAAATAGTAACACAAACCCAGAAATTCCAGACAGAGAATTTTTAATTCCCTATAAATTTCCTACACTTACACATCAAAGTGTTCAACTGAACAAATCATTATGATCAAAAAATCTAATCCAAAAACTGTTCAAGCAAAATTAATTAAAGAAAAAACAGTTCAAAAATCCAATATTTCTGAATTAGCTTCGGGAAAAAACGAAAAGAAAAAAAAAGTTCAGCAAAATACAGAGCCTGTAATACATATATACTCTAATCGAAGTATATTAATTGATGAAAAGGGAATAGAGTATCAATTTGATGAGGGGAAAACTTCTGAAGGAGCTCAAAAAAGATTGGCAATAATTAAAGATGCTTTAGAAAAAGGGTTTCTTGAAAAAATAATTGGTGAATGTAAAAACCCCGAGATAAAAATTGAAAATATTACTGAAGCACAAACCAAAACAATCGAATCACTTGTAAATTCTGTAACAAGCGAAGTTGGAAGAGCAATCGTTGGGTTAGCAATTTTACAACTAACTGTTAAATCAATCCTTCCCGAACAATCGATAAGACTCCATAAGGGAGGTTCGGGTACTCGGGATTTTTCATGGAAAGAAGGAATTCCCATGAGGAATCTTGATACGAATTATATTACGCCAGTATTAAGAAAATTTGATCTTCTTAAAATTAATAAGTTTGGATTTATGATGACTCGAACACTTGCTGAAAATTATCCATATTCAAAGTTATATAAGGCAGGCATTCGTGGAGCTAGGCAAGAATGGTTAAACATTACTGATGAAGTTGAAAGAGGAGAACTAGATAGCTTAAATGCATTGAAACAACTTTTGATTTTCTTGAACAATCAATCTGAAGAATTTAAAATTCTTACAGACAAAACATTAAAAGCGACTAGTATTTTTGTGAAATCACAGCCGTCTTTTGAAGATTGTTTTTCTACAATCTCAATATTTATTGAGAATTCAACATATTCTGCAAGAGTATTTGAAGTCTCTTTACATGCTTTCTTTCAGGTCCTAGAAGCAGAAAAGCAACTACAAGGATTTTTAAAGCCTCTTTCTCAAATGCGTTCAGCAAATAAAAAACATGGGAATATTGGTGATATTGAAATCACATATACTGAAGGGAATATGGATATTATAGAAGCATGGGATGCGAAATATGGCAAGACTTATCTTAGAGATGAGCTAGAAGAATTAAATGATAAATTAAAATTTCATCCGCAAGCTACAATGGCAGGGTTTGTTACTGACCAGAAACCAAATCTAAAAGGTGAAATTAAAAATAGAATGAAAGAAATTGAAGATAATTTTGGTACGGAAATCTGTATTATGGGTTTTAGAGAATGGGTTGAATTTCATATAAATAATTACAAATTAGATAGTAGTAAAATTGGCGCAAAATGGTTGGTTGCAATAGCAGAAACTATTTGTCAAAAACGAAGAGAAATTGCTCCCATTGACGAACCAACTACTGAATGGGTCAAAACATTTGTTAAAAGCGTTCCGGAATTAGCTGCGAAACCCGTACAAAGAGCCAAAACTGTTGCTAAAAAAATGCGTTAGGGATTGTAACGGAAAGCCCGCAACGTAGTGAGGACTTGAAGTGTAAAGCCCGACGGCGAAGCCGGAACGCCCTGATTTTTTTCATTATTCACTTTTCGTTTTTCATTTAACTTTCTTTGCCCCATGTTTGATTTTACCGATACCTTCCTGCAACAGGCTTCTATACACAAAATTGGCAACAAGGCCGACGATGACGGCGTTAAGCTAAGCGCTGATGTTGTTGACCTGGAGAATATGGAGTTGCGTATGTTGCTGCAAAAATTCTTCCTTGCGCATTTTAAAACCGAGGAGTATTACAGCTTCAATTTTACCGAAGATGATTTGGCGCTAAACCCCATGTATAACTACGCCAAACGCATTTTTAACGATGGCGATTTTCATGCGAAGACTGTGAGTATTGCGCATTACCTGTATGAGGTGAGCAGCCACCCTATGATAAAGCCCGGCGACTTAATTGTGGGCCAATTTAACAATGTGGATATACGTGGGCAGCGTGTAAACGCTGTGGGCATAATGAAGGTAGAAACCCTACAAGCCTTTTTAACGCTGGAAGAAAACTTGAAAATACATACCGAACAGGGCATAAACATTGACAAGGTAGACAAGGCCGCGTTTATTTTTAACACCGAAGAAAAGGACGGTTACCGTGTGCTGATTATTGACAAAGCCAACAGCAGCGATGCGGTGTATTGGAAAGATGATTTTTTGAAAGTGAAGCCGGTGAGTGATGAGTTTCACAACACCAAAAACTTTTTACAAATAGCCAAAACCTTTGTGGTAAACCAATTGCCCGAAGATTTTGAGGTGGACAAACCCCACCAGATTGATATGCTAAATAAGTCGCTGGACTTTTTTAAAACCCACGAAACCTTTGAAAAGGACGAGTTTGAGAAAGAAATTTTTGGCGATAAAAAGGTGATAGACTCGTTTAACAAGTTTTACGACGAGTACAAAGAGACCAATAATTTAGAGGTGGAAGATAGTTTTGATATATCGAGCCAGGCGGTAAAAAAGCAACAGCGCATTTTTAAAAGCGTGCTTAAGTTGGATAAAAACTTTCACATATACATACACGGCGACAGGCAGTTAATTGAAAAAGGCACCGAAAGCGACGGTCGCAAATTTTATAAGATTTACTATACCGACGAGGAATAAAAAATATTTCTCGTTTATCATTTTTCATTTACCTTTGCCTCAACTTTAATACAGGGGTGTCCGCCGCAAGGCGAACTGAGAGAGTCCCTTTGAACCTGATCAGGCTAGTACCTGCGATAGGGAGTATTAGGAAGGTTTTACGCATTCTGCGTATACCTTAGTTTTGCCGGTGGCAGAGCGTCCTGTATTTGAGTTATAAAACTATACAGGCATGATTCAATTCAGAATTCAGAATTCACAATGCATAATGATTATCATAATGATAATTTCATTTGGCAGAGCTTTCGGGCAAGACACCATTAAAACACGCAACATTACCGACTCGGTAATAGTATCATCAACCCGCGCAAACAGTAAGCAGGGCATGGCGTATAGCGTAATTAGTAAAGCAGAAATAGCCAAGCAAAACCTGGGGCAGGATATACCTATGCTGCTTAATCAAACCCCATCGGTTGTAGTAAATTCTGATGCCGGAAATGGCGTTGGTTACACAGGCATACGCGTGCGTGGCAGCGATGCTACGCGTATAAACGTTACGGTAAACGGCATACCTATTAACGATGCCGAGAGCCACGGTATGTTTTGGGTCAATATGCCCGATTTTGCATCATCGGTAAACAGTATACAACTGCAACGGGGCGTGGGCACATCAACCAATGGGGCCGGGGCTTTTGGCGCATCTATGAATATTCAAACCAATGTATTAAATGCTGTTCCGTATGCGGAAGTGAATTCATCGGCAGGTTCGTTCAATACTTTTAAAAATACAGTAATGGCAGGCTCAGGGCTGCTGGCGGGTAAGTTTACGTTAGATGCTAGGTTATCAAAAATCACATCAGATGGTTATGTAGACCGTGCCGCATCTAACCTAAAATCGTTCTTTGTTTCGGGTGGATATTATGGTGTTAAAACTATCGTCCGCTTAAATGTTTTTTCAGGTACAGAGCGTACGTATCAGTCGTGGTATGGTATTCCGGAGGCTTCGCTTGACACCAACCGTACGTATAATGCATATACCTACCCTAACCAAGTTGACAATTACCAGCAAGACCATTACCAGTTAATTGCATCGCACAGTATAAATAATAATTGGAATGTAAACCTTGCATTGCACTATACCAAAGGCCGTGGCTACTACGAAGAGTTTAAAGGACAGGATGATTTTTACAACTATGGCCTGCCCAATTTTGTGTTGAATACCGACACTATTGCCACCAGTGATATTGTACGCCAACGCTGGTTGGATAACATTTTTTATGGTTTGACGTATGCTGTAAACTACAATAGCAATAAGCGTTTCAGCTTTACTGTGGGCGGAGGTGCCAACCAATATACGGGTGCGCATTTTGGCACTATTATATGGGCACAGTATGCCGGTAATGTGCCGAAGGATTACCGCTACTACGATAATAATGCCACCAAAAATGATATTAATATTTACACCAAAGCCAACTACGATTTTGGTGCGGGCATAAACGGTTTTGTCGATTTGCAGTACCGTCATATAGGGTATTCTTTTTTAGGATATGATATCAATTTGATAAATGTGCAGCAAGATGTTACGCTAAATTTTTTCAACCCCAAAGCAGGTATTACTGTTGATTTGAAAAATAAACAAACGCTGTATGCCTCGGTTAGCGTGGCGCACCGCGAGCCTACCCGCGATGATTACACCCAAAGCACCCCGCAAAGCCGCCCTAAAGCCGAACGTATGGTTGATACCGAACTGGGCTATAAAAAAGCATGGACAAAAGCACAGATAGGCGTTAACGGATACTTTATGTACTACAAAAACCAGTTGGTATTAAAGGGCAATATTAATGATGTTGGTGCATACATTCGTAGCAATATTGACCAAAGCTATAGGGCAGGCATAGAGCTGGAAGGTGCCGTAAACATTGGTAAAAAAGTAAAATTTGCAGGTAACATAACATTTAGCCAAAACAAAGTTATTGACTTTGTTGAATACATTGATGATTATGACAATGGTGGTCAGGAAGTGAATACCTATTACCGAACTGATATTTCATTTTCGCCCAACTTAATTGCGGCTGCAACGTTGAGTTATGAGCCTGTAAAAAACCTTGTTTTTAGTCTGCAAAATAAATATGTTGGCAAGCAATACCTTGATAATACTAGTAATGAGGCAAGAAAGTTAAATGGTTTTACTACCCAAAACCTCCTTATCAATTATAGCTTTAAAATACCCTACGTTAAAGAAATTAGCCTGAGGTTAATGGTCAATAATATCTTCAATACTATGTATGAACCCAACGGCTATACTTTTAGCTATATATACGGCGGGCAAAAAACTACCGAAAACTATTATTACCCGCAAGCAGGCATAAATGTAATGGGTGGTGTAGGGATTAAGTTTTAAGACATAAAAAAGCCCCTGATATTTATCCTCAGGGGCTTTTCAAAATTATTATCAAATTGATATTATCTGTTTATTACCACTTTTTTGTGGCTGGTATTGCCTTGCGCATCTGCTAGTGCAAACACATAAATACCGTTGGCTAAATTGGTAGTGCTTACTTGTTGTTGTGATGCTGTAAGCTGCGTTTGTGATAGCAATTGGCCGGCTACGGTGTAAATGCTTAACACCTCTTTACCACTGGTATTGGGAAGTGAAATGGTTACCATATCATTAGCTGGATTAGGGTATAAAGAAAAGCCAGATATTCCATTTTCTTTTATTCCCACAGTACCTGCTTGTTGGTTTAAGGTAACAACGTTACCATTGCCAAAATCTAGCTCGCATTGGCGCGGAGTATTATTAGGGTTAGGAGCAAATGTTACAGTAACGCTTGTAGAGCCAGTACCCGACATGGGGTCTACAGTTACACCTTCGCAAATGCTACGTGTTACAAGGTTCCAAAAGCAGTTAGGGTCAGTCATTGTAATTTCCATCAATATCCATCCGCCTGCATTGTCAAAAATTGTAGTGTCATAGGTTATATTCACCGCACACGTATCAGCCATTTGCGAGATTACATAGGGTTGTCCATCAATATCCAACTCAGCAAAGCGCCCAACACCAGTATTATTAGCATCATAGGTAAATGTCACAACGTCGTTGCCAGAGCCCGAAGCAGGAGAATAGCTAAACCAAGTATCGTTGCCTATAATTGTCCAAGTGCAACTGCCTGTTGTTAAAATATCCAAATCAAATGTTCCGGCGTTAGGCAATAAGCCTGCAAAACTTGTTTGGTTGCCCTGAAAATATGCCGATGCGCAACCCGAGGGATTTGGATTTCCGCTGCCACCACCATTTACATTAAAAGGCATTAATACACCAATTGCAGAGCCCCATGTATAGTTTGCAAGTATTGGCGATTGAGGGTCTTGGTTTAACATATACAAATCCAGTTGATAGGTATAATGCAATTGCATATCGCCGCTGTTGGCAGCAATAGCAGCATCAACTGCCGATGCAGGCGCCGAAATAGTCAGGCAGCCTGTGCCGGATGTCCAGTTTGGGCCTGTACCCCCATTTATCCAGGCACCAAACCCACCCACCGTTCCATTATACGACGGAGAAACCGTAAAACCCGCAGGCAACCCATCAATACTATTTATCCTTCCTGCTTGTACGTATAAACACAAAGGTAGCGGAGATGTTACACAGGTATCTGTTGGTATTACTACTGTTACCGTACCATTGTAAGCCTGCCCGGCAACCATGTCGGGCATCTGAGTTGGGTAAAATCCCCTGATAGAATCGGCATACATTGGGTTAGGCGTGCAAGGTTGTGCGTAAGAAAGTGTAATACTAAATAGCGTTACAGCTAAAAGCAGTAGTATTTTTTTCATGGTTTATGTGTTTAGGTTACAATACTAAAAATCTTAAAAGAGAGATAAAACTACACTTTTTGCAAAGTATCGGAAAGATTAACGGCTTATTATCACCTTTTTACGGCTAATATTGCCTTGTGCATCTGCTAGTGTAAACACATAAATACCGTTGGCTAAATTGGTAGTGCTTACTTGTTGTTGTGATGCTGCAAGCTGTGTTTGCG
>JANOCJ010000256.1:0-3779 GCA_031412115.1 Flavobacteriales bacterium | reverse complement strand
GTGGTTGCTGGGCGGTGCTGCGGCGTATGTAGTGGGCACAGTTTTTTACATGTGGCACAAGCCTAAGTTTACCCACACCATTTGGCACGGCTTTGTTTTAGCGGGCAGTGTAGCCCACTTTATTGCCGTGTTTTTGACTATTGGGGTTAGTGTAAATTTGTAGTAAACAATCCCTCCCCCTCGTTTCACTCGGGTACCCCCTTTATAAGGGCGAGTTTTAAATCTTTATAAAACAAAAATGCCCCAACTTTCGCTGAGGCATTTTTCATTTTTCATTATTCGTTTTTCATTACAAAGCTTCTTCGTATATCTTCCTAAAGTCTTCCCTTGTAACAGGTTTAGGGTTGTTTGGGTGGCAGAAGTCTAGTATCGCTAAATCAGCCAAAGCATCTAAATGCTCAGCTTTAACACCTGCATCGCTTAGTTTGGTTGGCAAGCCCAGCTTTGCGTTTAGGTCGAACAACCAGTTAACAACACCCTGGCCGCTTTGGTCGGCTAAGCCTACGGTTTGCGCCATGCGGGCAAACTTAGCCTCAAAACCTGCAATGTTAAACTTCATACCGTATGGTATCATTATGGCGTTTGCCAAGCCGTGATGCATATCTAACAAGGTAGATAGCGGGTGCGCCAACGAGTGTACCACACCTAAGCCTTTTTGAAACGCAATAGCGCCCATAGATGAGCCTATCATCATACCGGTACGGCTTGCCAAATCGGGCGACTTGGTAGCGGTTTCAATATGCTCGGCAATTACGCGCATACCTTCCAAAGCAATGCCTTCGCAAATGGGGTGGTACATTTTAGCAATGTAAGCCTCCATGTTGTGGGTAAGGGCATCCATACCGGTTGCTGCGGTAACAAAAGCCGGAAGGTCCATAGTTAATTCAGGGTCGGCAAAAACAATACGTGCCAACAATTTTGGGGCAAATAAAATGCGTTTGCGGTGGGTATCATCTTCAGATATAATGGCCGAACGGCCCACCTCGCTACCGGTGCCGCAAGTGGTAGGCACAGTAATAAAGTAAGGAACATCCTCAGTAACATAAATATCACCACCAATCAAATCATCGTAATCAAATAAGTCTCTGCGGTGGTTAACGCGCAACACAATAGCACGGGCAACATCCATACCGGCGCCACCGCCAATACCAATAATACTGTCGCAGTTATTTTCGGCATATACATCGCCGCCTTTTAGCACATCGCTTTTAACGGGGTTTTTATGTATGTCGGCAAACACGGTTGGCGTAATGCCTTCGGCTTTCAGGTTGTCTAAAATCTTAGTAAAAAAGGCCAATCCGGCAACGGTAGGGTCGGTAACTACCAGCGGGCGGCTAAGGTTGTTTTGTTTAAGATGCGCTGGCAGTTCGGCAATAACACCGGGGCCAAAACGATAAGGCGTGGGAAAATTGTACGTGTATTTAAAATCAGTGTTCATCGGTATAAATTATTTGCGGCAAATGTAGTGGATTGGCTGATTATTTGATTAGCTAATTAGCTGATAATTTTCCTTTCGCCGCTCATTTGCTGCATAATTCTATCCTTCCTACCAAATAGCACAGAAAGCAGGTGGCATTTTTACTTCTCAAGCTTTTGCTTTTTTTAAAATATTTTTTATTATTACCCCAAAAAGCATTTACTATGAAGAAATTAGCTCTACATATATTTCTATTTTGTACTGTGGCGGCTTATTCCCAATCGGCCAATTATTTTCAAGCCGGGGTACTGCGTAATCATTTTCAAAAAGATAGTCGTTGGCAAAATGCATGGTGGCCGGGCTTTAGCCTTACAGCCAAAGGTATATCCATCAATTTTTATTCAGGTCGAAACACTGCCGTAAATGTTGCTGAATTGCCTTTTGAAAAAGATTATAAAGCAGGAGGTTCGTTTTTTGATATTGGCTTTACTAAGGACTTACTAAAGTTAGACCCCTTAAGGCGTGTAGCTAAGCGCCCTATTATTTACCCAACCATTGGTGGCGGGTTGGGTAGCTATGGGCTTGATGATACAACAGGTTTTCAAATAAATATAAAACCGGGCATAAAATTTACACCTATACCGGGCATATCGTTTGTGGCACAGCTACACGCGGGCTACTCATCAGGCAACCGGGCTATAAAAGGGTTTTATATAGCACCTGCCTTTGGTATACAATTTAGCACTAACCTAGAACAAGTTTTGGGCGATACTTGGACTAAAACCAAACACTCATCTGGCGGATGGCGCGAATACGAATACACAAAAAGCGATGGAAGCCGCTGGAAACATACATACTATCAGCCCGAGGGAGACTATGTAAACAGTTATGTTACGGAGTCTCGCAACTGGCTAAACTTTACATTAAAAGGCTTTGTAGGAACCGGGCGAACCGACCGCGGAGATACTTATGGCGGCGGGCCTGCATTATCGTTGCGCTGGGGTATGTTTGCCTTTGACCTTGAATATTTATTGGGAAAAGTAGGCTATACAGAAACTGCCCTTAACCGCGAAAAACGCTACCAAACCAGCTGGAATATGAAACGATTTGGTTTTGGAATGGGTATAGATATATTTGGCATAACCAGACCCTTTAAAAGGCCAAGCTTTGTCCGCCTTATTGTTGGGGCAAAAGTTGGTGTTAGAAGCCTTGAGTCGGAAATGGGTGAGTATGCTGCAATATTAAGTGATTTGGGCACACCGCCGGCTGTAAGTATTAGCAGTAAGCCTTACTGGGCGGGTATGCTGCAGTTTGAGTTTGGCACACTGGGCATTAATTTTGAATTTATTAATTATAATACTACTAACTATAACTATAAATCGGGGTTGTGCTTAGGTTTTTCATATATGATTCCTCTTGCGATAGCCGAATAAATGCTTACTCCCTATACTTTTAAGCACCAACCATATCATACAATAATTGGGTATTTTGATATAGAATTTCGTAGTTAATAGTCTAGTACAACAACTGCCTAGTATTATAGGAAGATAAAAATACTATTTAGAATTAGTCTAATTAAGAATAGGGTATTATATTTGCCGCAGAAAAATACGACTAACTATGGTAATGCAACTACTAAAAGAGAACACCCGCGCGGCCCACGAGGCTGTTGAAGCTAAAGCTTATTCTACCAACATTATGGATGGTAGCCTTAACAAAACACAGTATACTGAGTTGGTTGTTGCCAACTTTATATTTAACAGTGGGGTAGAAACTACGGCCTATTATATACTGCGCCAAAACGGTTTTGAAGGGGTATTTAACCTTACCGACCGCATTAAAACACCGGCCCTTATTGATGATTTAAAACTATTAGGTATTGATGCTACAACTATTGATGTAAAGCAACCCGAAATAACTACGGTTGAAGAAGCCATAGGCTTTGTATATGTGGCCGAAGGGTCGACCTTGGGCGGTGCAGTAATAGCACGCACATTGGCTAAAAACGAAAACCTGAAAACCATAGGTGGCTTTAACTTTTACGGTTGCTACGGCGAGTTGACCGGCGAGCGTTGGAAAAACTTCATCATAGCTACCGAGCAAGCCGGTGGCCGCTTAAACAACAGCGATGCCATTGTTGCCGGTGCCCAAAAAGGCTTTGAATACTTTGGCGAATGTTTGGCTACGGCCAAAGCGTTTGCTAAAACGGAGGCGTAAACCCCACCCCTAACCCCTCCCCAGAAAGGGCGGGGAACTAGCAGCAAAAAAATCCTTCCCCGTTTTGGGGGAAGGATAAACATCGATTAGCATTGTTA
This sequence comes from Flavobacteriales bacterium, assembly GCA_031412115.1. Lineage (GTDB taxonomy): Bacteria > Bacteroidota > Bacteroidia > CAMBQF01 > CAMBQF01 > CAMBQF01. Next base: position 47 of record JANOCJ010000256.1, on the reverse strand, counting down.
TAACAAAGCTCACAGGAAGGAGAGGGGTAAATTCAATAAGCTTAACA
>JANOCJ010000255.1:0-10354 GCA_031412115.1 Flavobacteriales bacterium | reverse complement strand
GCCGAGCCTTGGAGTGTGGAGGCTGACAACCAAATGGCATCGGCTATGCGCAACCCCAACTTTTTTAAGTTGAACCGCCTTACGCCCGAACAGGCAAGGCTTGCAGGCCACAGCATTTGGAACTACGTAGCGCAAACGTATGGCGAAAACATTATAGCTAAAATAGTATACATGACCAAAATGGGCCGGAGCGCCAATAATGGTTTTCTGTATGTTTTGGGTTTGAATATCCCTGCCCTGCGCGCGCAGTGGATTAACTTTTACGATAAGCAATACCCGCCCGCGCAAGATAGTTTACGCACCGCGCCCAATGGTTTTATAGCAGCGCCAAGCCGTAAAGGCCGTCAATATTATGGGTTTACAATGGGTAATACCAACAATGGCTATAGTACCTATTATGCCTACGTTGTAAACCGCAATGGGCGCTACAAAGTATACTATGATAATATTGAATTAAATAGCCAAGGCTATGATAAGCCACGTAAAATATACAAAGGCGGCGACCAAACGGAGCAGGCAACCGATACGTCGTACCCATTGCTGGCATGGGCGCCCGGCGATAGTGTGCTAACTATGTTGGTAGAGAAAAAAGGGGAGTTATTTTTGATTGATTACCACACCAAAACCAAAAAAAACAGCCAAAAACCTATTTATCATTTTGATAAAATAACCAGCATGCGTTATATGCCCGATGGGCAGAACATATTACTATCAGGTGTGCGCGATGGTATTACCGATATCTTTCTATTTAACATACCCAGCAATACCTATAAGGCATTAACTAATGATAAACCTGATGATTTTACGCCCTTGTATTTTGATAATGCGGTGGTGTTTTCATCTAACAGAACAGGTGATAGTTTAAAGCCAAAAGTGCCGCAACAACTGGTTGGTACTAGTACCGATTTGTTCCGTTTGCCTTTGCAGGGCAGCCCAACGCTGTTGCAACGCATTACCAACACACCTACTGCAAATGAAATACAGCCTGTGCTTTTTGATAGCAGCCGCATAGCCTATATAGGTAACCAAAGTGGCATACCCAACCGCTATACTGCGTATTTTGACAGTGTTGTAGCCTTTATTGATACTACGGTGCATTACCGTTTTACGTCGGATATTGCCCCGCTGAGTAACTACCGCTACCCGGTGCTTGAGCATAGCAGCAACACTAGCAGTACTATAGTATATTTTGCGTTGGATGATAAAAACCGTGCTTATCAAATTGATAATAAGGACGACAGTGTGGCTACCACACCTGTGCCTACCCACTATGCCAAATTTGGGCGCGACACTACGTGGAAAAAGCTTAATCCCATTAGCATTGGCCAAGGCGAACGTATACGTGTATTTGAGCCCGACACCACCCAAAAGCAAAAGGAGATAGACATTAACAACTACGAGTTTGAGGACGAGAAAGGCAAGCCTAAAAAGGTGACCCCTCCACCACTGCCTGCCCTTGGCGATACTGTAACTATTGTTGATACCTTTAGGATGCCTAAGCAGCGCATTTACCTTACCTCATTTTATGCCGATGCCTTCTCTGCCAAATTCGACCGTAATTTTTTAAACCAGGGCTACCAGCCTTTTAGTCCGGATGGGTATAGAAACCCTGCCCTTAGCGGCCTATTTAAAATTACGCTGCGCGATGTAATGGAGGATTACCGCATAACCGGTGCATTCCGTTTATCAACCACATTAGTAGGTAACGAGTATTTATTCCGTATAGAAAACCTAAAACATAGGCTTGACCGTGAGCTAATACTGCACCGCATGGGTGTGCAAAATGGGTTTGACAATACCTTGCGCCAGCAGGTGCACCAAATTATTTACGGTGTGCGCTACCCCTTTAAGCAAACGTTATGGGTTAAAGGCTCGTTGCTGGGCCGTATGGACCGTACTATATACACCGGTGCAAGGCCTGAAAACTTGGGCAAGCCAACGGAATTTGCTTACTGGGCAGCCCTAAACACCGAGGGTGTTTTTGACAATACCATACGCAACGGCCTCAACATTTTGCATGGCACACGCGCCAAAGTGTGGGCCGAATTTTATTATCGGTTTGATAAACGCAAAACCAACATGGCAGTTATTGGCCTTGATGCGCGCCATTACATTCGCATACACCGCAACTTTATACTGGCCATACGGGCAGCGGCTTCTACCTCATTCGCCGCTGGTAAGCTAATGTATTATATGGGTGGTGTTGATGGTACACTTGCCCCCCGGCAAGACCCTGATGCAAATATTGATAACAGCCAAACATACCTCTTTCAAGCGTTAGCAAATGGCGTACGCGGCTTTAGCCAAAACATACGCAACGGCAACACGTTTGTGCTGGCATCGGCAGAGTTGCGTTTTCCTATATTTAAGTATTTGCTGAATGTAAATGTACGGTCGGAGGTGGTGAACAACTTTCAGCTAGTAGCCTTTGCCGACGCCGGAAGTGCCTATGTAGGCCTTAACCCGTATGCGGAAATTAACACGTACCAAACACGCACCATACAACAAGGGCCGCTAAACATTACCGTAAAAACCCAGCGCGAACCGTTTATAGCAGGCTTTGGCTGGGGTATCCGCACCAAACTACTAGGCTACTTTATACGTGCCGACGTGGCCCGTGGCTTAGAAAACGGCCGCCTAAACAAAACCCGCTTTTACTTATCGTTAGGGACGGATTTTTAGTTTAGTTGGTAGTTGATGGTTGGTATTTGATAGTATTTTGTCATCCCGAACTTGTTTTGGGATCTACTATAACCGACTGTCCTTTCTACAGATCCTGAATCAAGTTCAGGATGACAGCTATGGATTTTTTTTGATATGCGCGCCAGTAGCGTTAGGGATAGTAGCGGCAGCTGGCGCCGAAGGCGCCACTATAGCGTATAGCCCGGCACGCAGTGCAACGCCCTAAACGTTGTCTGAACAAGATTTAGGCTGATTTTAATGATGTGCAGGATAATCATACGTATGTTATTTAATCATTTATTATCCTGTTCAGATATACGCAATAATTTCCGTCCTTTGCCGTTAAGATAATGTTATGAGATTTTGGTCGTATAAAATAGTGGGTTGGGTTGGTGTAGCAACGCTGGTGGCATTGGTATTTGCGGGTTGCAAAAAGCAAAACGATGAAGACCTTATACCGGCCTACATACAGATAGATACTATTACGCTAAACGCCGGGCAGGCGCAAGGCGGGCCGTACCACAAAATTACCGATGCCTGGATATTTGTAGACAGTGAGCCTTTGGGCTGTTTTGAGCTGCCATGCAAAATACCGGTGCTTAAAAGCGGCAAACACAACATACTGGTGCGCGCGGGCATAAAAATTAACGGCATTGGCGCATCGCGCATACCGTACCCTTATTACCAGTTTTATGCTGCCGACAGTGTTGACCTTGTAAAAACCCAAACGGTAACGCTAAACCCTGTGGTTACTTATTTTCCGGATACGCAGTTTCCGTACCTTGAAGATTTTAGCAGCGGCAGCACATCGTTTTTAGAAGACGTTGCCGGCGATACCGGCCTTGTGCGCCTAAACACCGCCCCCGATTTGCTTGACGGTGCTTGCGGTGCCTTTATTATGCCGCCGGGCATAAACAGTGCGCAGGTATACACAACATCAAACCTTATACTGCCGGGTGGCGGAGCCAACGTGTACCTTGAGTTTAGCTTTAAAAGCAACTACACCCTATATGCCGGCCTTTATATAAACAACCCCGGCGAGATTGTGGTTAACCAAATTATTGGCCTTAACCCCAGCCCCGACAGGTGGAACAAGGTGTATGTAAACCTTACGCCCGAAGTAAGTTCGGCAGTAAATGCCAGCAGCTTTAGGCTGTTTTTTAGGGTGATAAAAACTACCGAAGATTCGCTGGTAGATGCGCGCATACTGCTTGATAATATTAAGATTGTGAAGTAGTGAATACGCGTTGGCAAATAGCAAGGTACGTTGCCGCCGACATTCTGTCGGCCCTTATGGCGTGGAGCGTATTTTTTGTTTACCGCAAAGTGTATATTGAAGACCTTGCGCTGGATGAAATTAAAAGTTTTCTTAACGACCAAAACTATTTTTCGGGATTGATATTTATTCCCTTTTTTTGGTTGTCGTTATACGCCGTTGGCGGCTATTACAACAACATTTTTCGCCGCTCGCGCTTGGGCGAGGTTGGGCAAACCGCCCTGCATACCGCACTGGGTGTGGTGGTGCTTTTCTTTGCCATAATACTGGATGATACTGTACCCGTTTATACCGACTACTACCAGTTAGGATTGGTGTTGCTGGCAGCGCATTTCATTATTACCGTTTTTTTACGGTTGATATTGACCACCCGTACCAACCACCGCATACACCGCCGCATTATTGGTTTTAACACCTTGCTTATTGGCGGCGACCAAAAGGCTTTAGATATATACACCGAGGTTGAAAACCAACGCAAAAGCACCGGCAACCGCTTTGTAGGCTACGTAAATGGCAGTGCACCGGGCGCACACGTTATGGACCAGTTTGTGCCGCGCCTGGGCGAGTTTGAAAACATTACCACTATCATTCGCGATAGGCATATTGAGGAAGTGATAATTGCCATTGAGAGCAACGAGCACCACCATATTGAAAACATTATTGCTGAGTTGGAAGAGACCAACGTCATCATTAAAATAATACCCGATACGGCCAACTTACTATCGGGCCAAGTAAAAATGACGGCCATATTTGGTGCGCCATTAATTGAGGTATTGCCCAGCCTTATGCCCACCTGGCAGGTTACGTTTAAAAGGGTGTTTGATGTGCTGGTATCGCTACTGTTTTTTACCCTGTTTTCGCCGGTATATATTTTTACGGCGGCTATGGTATACTTTACATCTAAAGGCCCTATACTATACAGCCAGCCGCGCATTGGCAAACACGGGCGGACGTTTAATATATACAAGTTTAGGTCGATGCAAATTGGTGCTGAAAAAGGCACGCCCCAACTGGCCAGTAAAGATGATACCCGCGTAACGCCTTGGGGCCGCTTTATGCGCAAAACTAGGCTGGACGAGATACCGCAATTTTACAACGTGCTAAAAGGCGAAATGTCGATTGTTGGGCCACGCCCCGAGCGCCAGTTTTATATTGACCAGATAGTGCAGAAAGCCCCACACTACCGCTTTTTACTAAAGGTGCAGCCGGGCATCACATCATGGGGGCAAGTGAAATATGGCTACGCCGAAAATGTGGAGCAGATGGTAGAGCGCTTGAAATACGACATCCTGTACATTGAAAATATGAGCCTAGCGCTCGATTTTAAAATTATGATTTATACCGTACTCACGGTGCTTAAGGGAAGCGGGAAATAGTTTTTAGTGGATAGTGGGCAGTGTTTAGTGGTTAGTCTTTGCGCCCTTTGCGGTTATATTCTATAGTATACTATCTAACAGTCTTTTCATTGTTCACTGAAAAACTATACTTTAGAAGTATGAAATATTGGGGCCTTATAATAATAGCATCGCTTATTTTGTCTTGCAAAAAAGACAAAAGCAACAACCAGCTTTCATCGTGTAATCCGTTGGCTACCATGGGCGACACTACAATAAATTGCTACAGCACTAACGCCGATTCAGCCATAATTAATGTAGATAATTATAATACAGCCGTTGATTATGATTTAGATATGGATGGCATTGCCGATATTCAACTTAGGGTTGAAAAATTTGATAATACACCTACCGCCCAAGTGCAGCAATTTGAACGGCTTGTAAACCTTAATTCAGCCGTATTTGATGTAGCGGTAATTAACCCCGATACCATTGAAATGAGCGATGTATTGAATACTATCCCTAATTGGTCGGCGCAGGAAAATATTGCTACATTAATGTATTACGAACAGCAATACCCGCCCACTCCACCCGATAGTGTGCATTTTGACCCCATGCCTTCCTTCAATAGTACTCCCTTTATAGTGGTTAGAAAGAATGTAAGTGGCGTATATAAATATGGTTGGGCGCATATTTCATACCAAAAGCCTTGTACCACCGGGTTTTGTTATTATAACAGAATTGCCATTGGCCCTGCTTTTTTGCAGCAGTAATACCTGTATTTACTGTTACCTGTTTACCGCAAAAAACTCATAATTAGGATAGTATTCCCAACCTATTTAAAATAGCCAGTATTTTTTCAGCGAATAGAAAGAGTACGGCTTCCAATAGCAAAATAGCGGCGGGTATACCTATGGTAATGTATCTAACCAAAGGCTCCTTATCTGACGATGCAATAAACACAGTGCCAATAAGCGATATTGGGATACCAATTACTAGCCCTAGCGGCATATACGCACTAACAACGCAGCCCGCAAATGCCAGTAAAACTCCAAGTATAAATTTAGCCGTTTGCATAGTTTAGCAAATGTAAACAAGTAACAGTTAACATGTAACAACTAACAGTTTTTTCATTTCTCTGTTCATTGTTCATTGTTCACTGTTCATTGTTATCTAAAAGAAAGCCTTTGCAATACTAACTACGCCTACGGCCAGAATAAAAAATAGCACCACGCGCCTAAAGGTTAGCACACCCATTTTGTTTACCACCCATTTGCCACCATAGTTGCCTGCTAATGATATAGCCATTACCGGCAATATTAAGCTTGTTATATGTGGCGGTATGGGTACTTGTGTGGCATATACCACAAAGCGGCTAACATCAACACCCAAATCAATAAAGGCCGATGTGGCAATAAAAGCATTTTTCTCAATAGCATAAGCCGCCAAACTTAACCCGCGTATAGCGCCGCCGGTACCCAGCAATCCCGCCGCAAGGCCCGATATGCCACCACCAATGGCTGTGTTTAGCGTAGTGGGCTTTACAACATAATCAGGCTTAATCATTAAAAAGGTTGATAGCGAAACCAAGAAGATGCCCAACACGCCTTCGGCAATAGCATCGGGTAGGTATTTAGATAGTAGCGCCCCAACAATTACCAATATAATACTGGGTACACCAAAGGTTAGCAGCAGCTTTTTTATAAGCCCATGGCGAAACAATACCACCTTCCAAAGGTTGCTGATAACGTGTATACCGGCGGTAAGCAACAGCGCCTGCTGAAAGCCAAAATAGTACGTAATAATAGGCACCAAAAACAGCGACGAGCCAAAGCCCCCAACAGTACCCAGCAGTTCAGCTAAAAAAAGTAATACGTAAAAATCAACCCCTAAGCCTTGCATGTAGCAGCAAGGTAGGTGTTTACAATTTCTAAATACCTGATAGTAATCAGTACTTTTAGTTTTTAACTTTTAGATTAGATTACCAAATAATCTCGGCTACGCTGCAAGTGCCCCATTTAGCGTGGTAGTGGGTGCATATAGCAATTTTAGAATAGGTTTTGTTAAGGCAATTCTCTCGGTGGCCCAGGCTTTGCACATTATGGTCAATAAGCCATTGCAGGGCAATGTCGCGCCCGGTATCCATGCCGTATGATATGCACTCGGCATAGTTGCTTTTAGGGCAGGTTTTCCGCTCGTGCGATACACGGCCTGCATTGCCCATTTCGGCAGCAAAACATTTGGCATCGCCATACAGTTCTTTGTCAAACTTTAAAGCAGGCAAAGGCTCCATAGTATTTAGGTACTTTATTAGCGATTGCCTGTAAGGAGAGTCCTTTACATAATTGCCATAGTTTTTATTACCGTAGTAGTTCTTCACCTCAAGTGCGGCAAACTGTTTGGGATACAACCGCGCTAGGTTTACATACATAATGGCGCTGCGGCTTGCAGTATCAATATAGGCTATGTTTTTGGCAGTGCTTGCCGCATCCAGTTGGGCTGGTGTCCATGCAGCAGTTTGGGTAGCGGTAGTTGTTTGCGCACCGGCGGTAGCTGCGGCTATAAAAAGAAAAATGGTTAGGAGGGATTTCATTAAAGGCTTGTACGGAGGAAGGGGAAGATTGGTTGTAATAGAACAATGAACAGAGAATAAAATTTCTGTGTTACATACCAATCAAAACCAAGATAAAACCAACTACCAACCGCCAATCTAAAACCCTATCTTTACCCTTTATGCAGATAACAATACACGGAGAGGAACTACAATTATTAGCCGAGCACGCAATTTATTTGCCTAAACGCAAAACCCTTTGGGTGGCCGATGCGCTACTGGGCAAACCCGCGCATACCAAAACCGGCAACTGGATGGCGCCTGATATGGTTGATGCGGACATTATACGCCTTAGCAATTTGCTAAAGGAATACGATGTAGAAAAGCTGGTGTTTGTTGGACATTTGTTTTACTATGCCTATGCCGATAAACGCACAAGCCCCGGCGAATGGCTTGCCACGCAAGAGCTTGAGGTGCATTGGATAAATGGCCACGAGCACGATGCAGAGCCTATGCACTATGCAAAGTTTAACCTTACCATACACGACGGCTGCTATACCGATGGGCCTTTTGTATTTATGAATGAATACGATGCTGCCACCGCCCAACAGTTTGAGGACAAATTTATTATAAGCGCCAACGCCAACCCCGCGTATGAAGATGATAAAACGGGCCAATTGCTGCCCTGTTTTTATTTTACTGACGGCCACGCAATATTACCATCATTCGGTAATATGAAAGGGTTAAAGCTAATGCAACGCCAAAACCCCACCGACCGTTTTTACCCCATAAATGCTACAGCGGTTTTAAACCCTATAGTTAGCGTATAAATAGTTTTTGCCTGTATAAGCCTTTGTTGGTATGTATGGCAATAGTATATATACCGGGTGCGAAATTGGTATTTATCATTACATTTTTATCATTTGCATAGTTGCCCACAAACACCTGTTGGCCTGTTAGGCTAATTATACTAATGCTTTGTAAAAGGCTGTTATTACCATTTATGGTAATATAATTTTGGGCAGGGTTGGGGTAAATAATAAGTTGAGGCTTTTCAATTTCGGCAATGCTGTTGGGCGTTTCGGTGTATTTGTATTTTACCGTCCATACATCGCGGTTGCCGTTGTTGCCGGTTACAGCCCCGTCGTTAGAGTCGGTGCGGCCTACAAGGTATAGCGCGCTGGCGTTTTTACAAATAGCCATAGCTACATCGTTTGCTGTACCACCCAAGCGGGCAGTATACAACGTATCAAAAGTTGCTGTTAGTTTTACCAGCCAAAAATCCATGCCGCCATAAGGTGTGGTTGATGCAAAGTTGTTGGTACTGCGGGTAAAACCGGCAGCCAAAATATTACCATCGGCAGCTATTTTTACATCGTAAAAAATTTCCCAATCGGTACCGCCCAAAAGCTTTTCGGCAATAGGCACACCTGCGGGGCTAACACTAAGCAACCACGCATCGGCAGGGCCACCAAGGTAGGTTTGGTTTCCGGTAGCATTGCCTGCACGCCCGGCCAATATAATATTGCCGTTGGGCTGTACGGCTATGCCACCAATACCATCGCCTTTGTTTGAGCCAAAAGTTGTTTTGGTAACTACAGCACCGTTATTATCAAATTTGGTAAAAAGTATATCGTCGCTATCGGGGTCGGCAAAATCGCCGGTAACGCCCACAGCATACCAGCCGCTATTGTCAGCCGCTTTAGCCACATTCCAAAACGATTGTATGTAATCGGCATTTTGTACCGTACCGTTGGTTTTTTTGCTCCATAGCAACGTTCCGTTAGCATCCACTGATACTATCCAACCGCAGGTATAACCGGCTAAGCTATTGTCAAGGTCGCCATCTACCGAGCCTGTTTCGCCAACCATAATAAAGCCTGTACCATTTAAGGCTACAGCATACAACATATCATCTTGCGTACCGCCAAAGCGCTTGTTCCACACAATACCGCCATTGGCATTAAGCCTAACGGCAAACGCATCGTTAAGGCCGCCAAACTGCGCGCCGGTAAAATCACCATCGTTTGAAAATGTGCGCCCAACAACCACGCAGCCCCCATCGGGTAGGGCTAAAATTTTGCCTACACGTTCGGTAAGCGTACCGCCCAATACTTTAGTCCACAGGGTATCGCCTTGAGAATTAAGTTTTATCACCCAAATATCTTCATCGCCATTGTTTTCTGTAACAAAACCATCGGTTGATGCGCTATAGGTAGCTATGTATAGCGAACTATCAGCCCCTAAATCGGCCGACAGGGTTGCATAGCCTAAGTTATTTAGGCCTGTAAGGCCGTTTGCCTCATTTTGGCTGCCGCCGTAGCAGCGGGCAAAAATGGTATCGGGTGCTTGGGCACATAGTGTTAAGCTTAATACTAAAAGGCTAAATGAGAGGATAATTTTATTCATAATTAAAATTTTTACAAATATAGCGCGTTGGGTATAGCAATATTTAGCGGAGTTTATCGTCCTTTGCAACTAATAATGACTTTATAAATGGAGCAACAATTC
>JANOCJ010000254.1:0-17316 GCA_031412115.1 Flavobacteriales bacterium | reverse complement strand
CTGTATAGCGAAGTAATAGAGCCACTTGGCGATGTGGAGATAAATGCACTGGGCTTTTCGCAAGGGGTAGCAACCCTTACCCGCTGGGCTGTAATGGGCGTTGTAAAATTTAACCAACTTATATTTTGGGCAGGCGATATTCCGAATGATGTAAACCCGGAGAGCTTTGCCAACCTATCTACCCAAACAAAACTAACGTTGGTATATGGTACGGAAGATACGCTGATACCGCCCGGCTATGTGGACCAACTGCAAACCATGATGGACGGCTGGGGCGTAACGTTTGAGCGCAAAACCTTTGTAGGTAAACACGAAATGAACCAACAACTACTAGCCGAAATTATATAGTAATGCTGCTAATTTATTCGCCTGAAATAACACCCCGTTTGCAATACGCACTTAAGCTTATTTTTAAAAGCTGTGTACATGCCGAGTATGAATTGACAGACGATGCAGCCAAATTTAATCAGCATACCGGCCCTAAATTAACCTACAGCAAACAGGCTTTAGGGAATGAGCCTTTTATTTGGGCCCATGGCATGTTGGCTGATAGGGTTATTATAGATAAACAACCCGAGCGAGGGCCCGATTATCATGGCTTAGCCACAATTTATCATACTGATAATACGGCAGCTATTGTTCCTTTTGATGTGTTGGCTGCAAGCTTTTACATTGTTACCCGCTACGAAGAATATGAATTGGGCGAGCGCGACCAGCACGGGCGCTACATTCCGACAATCTCTATAAACTATAAATACGGCTTTTTAAATAAGCCCATTGTAAATATTTGGGCGGTTGATTTAGCTAAACACATACAGGCCATTTACCCTGAGTTTAACTACACGCTGCCAACGTTCCAATACCTATCAACCATTGATGTGGACAATGCCTGGGCCTTTGCCCACAAGGGCTGGATCCGTGGCATTGGCGCTGTGTTGAACGACCTATTGGAATTTAAATTTAAGCAACTTGGCACCCGCCTAAAAAGCTGGGGGCACGATGCTAACGACCCGTATAATACCTATCATATTATTGAAGGTTTGCAGGAGCAATACCAGCATAAAATGCTATGGTTTTTTCTTATTGGCGATTATGGTTTTAACGATAAAAACCCCAATTGGGAGAACCCCCATTTTCAGGCATTGGTAAAACGCATAGCGAAGAAATACCCTATTGGGGTGCATCCATCATATGCATCGTTCAGGCATTTAGAGAAGATACACGAAGAGCGCGAACGCCTTGAGTTTATTGACGGTGGCGCTATTGACAAAGCCCGCTGCCATTTTTTGCGGATGAAATTCCCGGAGACGTACCGCGCATTGAAGTACTGCGAAATACGCCACGATTATACCATGATACACTCGCCCCTACCCGGTTTTAGGGCAGGCATTTGCACTATGCACAAGTGGTACGATATTCCACGCGAGGAAGAAACCGGGCTTACCATTCACCCATCTACCGTAATGGAAGGCACCTTGCGCGACTATATGAAACTACAGCCAACAGAGGGTTTAGCAGTTATTACTCAACTAATGGCCGAAGTAAAATCCGTAGGCGGAACCTTTATATCCATTTGGCATAACGATAGTTTTAGTGAAGAAAATAAGGAGTGGATAGGGGTCTATGAGGGGATGTTGAAATTAGCAGGCGACGCGTCATTGCGAGCGTAGCGAAGCAATCCCTTTTATTTTAGATTGCTTCGGGCTTTGCCCTCGCAATGACGTTCTCTTTTCTATTAACTTTACCTACCAATGGTACCTGGCAACCGCATAACAAACACCCTTTTTTACGGCAACTACTTTTATGGGTTATGTGCCGTAGGGCTTGCTATTGAAGCCGGTTTGCAACAACACTACCCGCTTAACCACCCGCTGTTTTATATTATTCTTTTCTGTTCAACCATAGTATATTACACCATACCCTACCGCGAAGAAAAAGAAGGATTGATTGTAAACAGCCGCAGCCTTTGGTATAAGCGCAATGCGCAATTTGTAAAATATACCCAGCTTGTACTTTCTGCAATTGCAATAGTTTGCATTGGAATATATACAGCAAAATACTGGCAAGATATTTTTCATCTTGGCGTAGTAGAATGGCTGCTATTATTCACCTTTCCGCTAATGGGGGTAATGTATTACGGCATCGACAATAAATCAAACCTGCGCAAAATTGGATTGCTAAAACCCTTTATCATCGGCTTTATTTGGGCGGGGTTGGTTACTACCTACCCTATCATTTTCTCGCGGATAGAGAACCACATTAACCCAACTTTTGAGTGGATGAATTTTTGGCTTTTTGTAAAGAATACCATGTACGTAGGTGTGCTTTGTATTATGTTTGATATTAAAGATTACGCCGACGACCATCGCCAAAAACTAAACACCATAATAGTAAAAACAGGGCTTAGAAAAACCCTGTTTTATGTACTGCTTCCGTTAATAATAATGGGCCTTATAGCCTTTATTTATTATGGCATAGCGCACCAATTCCATACAGGTAAAATAGTGTTGAATATTATACCCTTTGCACTACTTATATGGGTGGCATATTCATTACGCATACGCCGCAGCGTGCTTTATTACTTAGTTGTGGTAGATGGCTTGATGCTGATTAAAGCCTTGTGCGGAAGCTTGGCAATGCTTTATTTCTAATTAAAAAGCTAAAAAATGAAAGAATTAAAAAATGGAATGCAAGTGCTAACATTCTTTAATTCTTTCGCCCCTTAATTCTTTAATTAATTACATCCCCTGCTCATCAGCACTAGGGCCATAGCTACCCGGAATAGGAATATTATTCAACCGTAAAAACACACCCAGTTGCGCACGGTGGTGTATGGTTTGCGCCAATGCATGGCGAATAGCTTCGTACTTGCTGTTATCGGCCAAAATAGCATCACCCATACGCAATACCCAACGTTTGTTCAACGTGTTTTCGTCTGTCAATTCATCAAGCGCCATGCGGCCTGCAGCCAAGGCATTGTTAAAAACATCCAGCAATTCGGCATTGGTTTTTACTACAGTTGGCTGATATGGATTAGCAGCAAAATCAAGCTCATCTGTATTTACTGCAAAGGCAATAAATTCGGGCATTTCGGCTACGTGGGTTGATAGTTGCATCATATTCATGCTCTTGGAATGCGGTTTCCAGTCCCATTTATCTTCGGGAACAATAGCCAACATTTTGCGTGTTATGGCTGCTTCTTCTTCCAATTCTTTCTTTAGTAGTTCAATAACGTTCATTACAGTGTGTTTTTAAGTTTTACACTGCAAAGAAACCATGGCCCACTGACAACCCTATGGCAGTCTGTTTTTATTTTTTTTACCTCACCCCCTGCCCCCTCTCCTAAAAGAGAGGGGGTAAAAGTCATTCCCCTTTTAGGGGGAAGGATTTAGGATAGGGGTTACTCGCCACAAATCACTTTACAACTACCAATCCACCGGAAGCTCCTTCATATACTCAGTAAGTGGCATATGTTTTTCTATAGTAAAGGGTTGGTCAGAATTGATGAGTTTAGCAATACGCAGCACTTTAAAATCGCGGTAGGCTTTGCGCAAATGGCACCAGCTAATAAGGTGCCATGCAAAGGCATAAAACACAAGACCAATAGGCTCTATCTGCCTTTTACTTATTTCGTCTTTTTGGTTTTTATAATCTATGTTCAGAATATTTTTGTTGGCAATAGCCGTTTGTATAGCCGATAAGTATTCCATATCGGGTGTAAACCGTTGCGGCAACTGCATTTTTATGCTGGCCGATAATTCTTCCACCTTCTCTTTTTGCGAATTACGCAATACATTCTTCACCTTAGTAAGCGCGTTGCTGTATTGTGTTTGTATAGACTTATCGGCAAAAAAGCCTGCCATATTTTCCATTAATAATAGTGCGTTGGCCTCCTCGGTAGTAAAGGACACCGGTGGAAGAAAATAACCGCTAACAATAAAATAGCCATAAGGCTGCTCAAAGCTAACAGGTATGCCCAAGTCGCTCAATGCCCTAATATCGCGGTACACGGTACGTACGCTTATCTCAAATTTTTCGGCAATCTTTTCTGCCGCAACGTATTTGCGCGATTGCAATAAAACAAGGATACCAAAAAGGCGGTCGATGCGGTTCATGGAGCAAATATAGGTTTTAGGTGCTAGGGGTTCGGTTATAGGGGTTAGTTAATTACCCAATTTAAATATACTATTCTGATAAACATGCGCCAGCCCAATGACAATAAATGTCACGGCGCTATGCGTGCGTTAGGGATAGTAGTGAGCTCCTGCGAACGGATAGCCCGGGCCGCCTTTGGCGGTAACGCCCTAAAATCCCTCCCCTTTTTGCTTTGCAAAAAGATACTCCCTTTAAAAGGGAGAGCTTTGGAATGAGAGATTGCTTCGCCGCGCTCATAATTACGTTTTCAACCACTCCTCTCTCCCCTCTCCTCGCTCCTCACAGAAAAAAATACTCTGCAAGCATACTTTTTTTCAACATAACTTTGATACGTTGGTTGTATTAGTATCTTTGCACACCTTAAAAAAATACTTAAAACACAATGAAAATACTAGTCTGCATTAGTAAAGTGCCTGATACGACTACGAAAATTTCGTTCGACGATAGCCGTACCAAGCTTAATACCCCTAACGTTCAGTACATTGTAAACCCTTCAGACGAATGGTATGCCCTTGTACGCGCCCTTGAAATTCAAGAGGCTAACGCCGGTACTACGGTTACCCTTATTAACGTTGGCGGTGCCGATAGCGAGCCTGTTATACGCAAGGCCCTTGCCATTGGTGGCGACGGTGCTGTACGTGTTGACATTGAGCCTACCGATTCTTTTCAGGTAGCCGATGCCATTGCTACGTATGCTAAAGAACAAGGCTTTGACCTAATACTTACCGGTAAAGAAACCATTGACGGCAACAGCAGTGTAGCCGGTGCTATGATTGCCGAATTGCTTGACCTGCCTTATATTACACTTGCCAACAAAGTAGATATTGACGGCAGCGGTGTTAAAGTAGAGCGCGAAAGCGAATATGGCGACCAGATTATTAAGACCGCTTTCCCTGTGGTTATCAGCGCATCTAAAGGTGTGGCCGATGCACGCATACCTAACATGCGCGGCATTATGGCAGCCCGCAGCAAACCGGTAACGGTTGTTGCTTACAGCGGTCAGCCACTAACTTCAGTTGAGTCATATTCTTTACCACCGGAAAAAGGTGCAGTAAAAATGATACTTGCTGAAAACGCCGAAGAATTAATTAACTTATTACACACCGAAGCTAAAGTTATATAACTATGTCAGTATTAGTTTTTGTAGAGATATCTAAAGGAAAAGTAAAGAAAGCGTCGCTAGAAGCCGCTTCTTACGCTGCCAAAGTTGCTGCGCAACTAGGCACACAAGCTATTGGCTTAGCAGTTGGCCAGGCCGACAGCGCCGAATTAGCACAGGTTGGTGTAAGCAAAGTATTGCACGTTACCGATAGCAAACTGGAAGGTTACGACCCACAAACATTGGCTAAAGCGGTTATTGAGGCTGCTAACGCTAATGGTTCAAACGTTATTATCTTCTCTCATGATACCACAGGCAAAGGTGTTGCCCCACGCGTAGCCGCCCGCTTAAAAGCAGGTTTGGTTGCCGGTGCTATTGATTACCCTAAAACCGACGGTAAATTTACCGTTAAGAAAGCCGTTTTTAGCGGTAAAGCATTTGCTGAAGTGGCTATAAATACTGATGTTAAAGTTATTAGCCTTACGCCAAACTCTGTAGGTTTACAAGGCGGTGCAGGCAGCGCTGCTGTTGAGGCTTACGCCCCCGCGGTTGAGGCTTCTAAACTTAGCATTGAAAACATTACCAAAGCTGCTTCGGCAGACGAGATACCATTGCCTGAGGCAGAATTGGTAGTATCGGCAGGCCGCGGTATGAAAGGCCCTGAAAACTGGGGTATGATTGAAGACTTGGCACACGCCCTTGGCGCGGCTACGGCCTGCTCTCGCCCGGTTGCTGATATTGGCTGGAGGCCTCACCACGAACACGTAGGCCAAACCGGCGTTACGGTTCGTCCTAACTTATACATTGCCATTGGTATTTCAGGCGCTATTCAACACTTAGCCGGTGTAAACGGCAGCAAAGTGATGGTGGTAATTAACAAAGACCCTGAAGCACCATTCTTTAAAGCGGCCGACTATGGTA
The DNA here is from genome assembly GCA_031412115.1 of Flavobacteriales bacterium. Lineage (GTDB taxonomy): Bacteria > Bacteroidota > Bacteroidia > CAMBQF01 > CAMBQF01 > CAMBQF01. The sequence goes on along the minus strand of JANOCJ010000254.1, from coordinate 11,141 downwards.
TTGTTGGCGATGCTTTTGAAATTGTACCTAAATTGACCGAAGCTGTTAAAAAGCTAAAGGCCGGCCAGAATTAATAAACTGCTGATAATTAGAGATTAGCCACGGGTTTTACTCGTGGCTAATTTTTTGTTAAGATGTACCTGTTGAACATTTTTTCATTATTAGCCGTCCTATCTCCAACAAAATTTATAATTTAACACCTCGAACAGAGCATAGATGAAAAAGATAAAGCTCGAAATTGTAGGCTTATCATACAGTCAAACACAATCGGGGGCGTACGCACTTATTTTAGGGGAAGAGAAAGGTAAAGGCAACCGCCGTTTACCTATCATCATTGGTGGTTTTGAAGCTCAGGCTATTGCCATTGAGCTTGAAAAAATGACCCCCAGCCGCCCGCTAACCCACGACTTATTCAAGAATTTTTCTGATTCATTTGGCATTACCGTTACCGAGGTAGTAATTTACAACTTGGTAGAGGGCATATTTTTTGCCAAGCTAATATGCACCAACGGCGAGGAAGAGAAAGAAATTGATGCCCGCACATCAGACGCTATTGCACTGGCTATCCGCTTTAATGCCCCTATACATACCTTTGAATTTATCTTGTCATCAGCAGGCATTGTGCTTGATACTGAAGGCGAGGAAGGTGCAACGGTAGACCGCCCTATTACCGGCGGCCACAGGCACGAAGAGGAAACCGAAACGGTATTGCGTACCGAAGGCGAGTTTACAAAATACACCAACGAGGAGTTGAAAGCCATGTTAAAATCGGCTATTGAGGATGAGGCGTATGAGCGTGCTTCTAAAATACGCGACGAATTGAACAACCGCAAATAACTCATTCTTAAATAACTATCGTATTGGAAAGATTTACAGGCTTAATCGGTATCATGCTTATTGTTGGCTTAGCACTACTGCTATCTAACAACCGTAAAAATATTAACCTGCGTGTAATCCTTTCAGGTATGGCCTTGCAGCTTGCACTGGCCTTTTTTATTTTAAAAACCGACTTAGGGCAAGAAATGTTTGGCACCGTTGGTGCCTGGATTAAAAAGCTGCTCGACCTGTCAGACATGGCCGGTAGCTTTGTTTTTGGTGTTTTGGTAGATGGTAAAACCATGAGCGAAGTGTTCGGCCCCGCCAAGTCATTCATCTTTATTTTTAAGATAATGCCCACCATTATATTTGTGTCGGTATTGGTGAGTATGGCCTACCATATTGGCCTTATGCAGCGCATTGTATCGGTTATTGCGCGCGGCGTTTACTACCTTATGGGCGTTAGCGGCAGCGAGGCTTTGAGCAACGTAGCCAGCGCATTTGTAGGGCAGGTAGAAGCGCAAATCCTTATTAAGCCATACGTTCCAACCATGACACGGTCTGAACTGCTGGCATCCATGTCGGGCAGTATGGCCTGTATAGCAGGTGGTGTAATGGCAGTGTATATTGGCATGGGCGTTCCGGCAGAATATCTGCTAGCGGCCAGTATTATGGCGGCTCCTGCATCATTGGTTATATCTAAAATTGTATACCCCGAAACGGAAGCATCGGAAACTAAAGGCGATGTAACATTAGAGGTAAAAAAGACCCACGCTAATTTGCTGGATGCTATATCGCACGGGGCTTCTGACGGTATGAAGGTATCGTTAAACGTTATTGCTATGCTATTGGGCTTTTTAGCTTTAATATATTTAGCCGACTTGCTATTAATGAAAGGTGGGCAAGGCTTGGTATCATTGGGATTAACGCCCGATGTAACAGGTGGTTACAACCTCAACACCTTATCATTAAAAGATATATTGGGCAGTGTATTTGCCGGTTTTGCTTGGGCTATGGGCGTACCCTCGCAGGATGTGTACCAAGTAGGCTCGCTTATGGGTACAAAACTAGTTGTAAATGAGTTTGTTGCCTATGATAATATGACCGGTATGATAAAAGCCGGTGCCCTATCATCAAAAGCTGTTGTTATTGCAAGCTTTGCCCTGTGCGGGTTTGCCAACTTTAGCTCTATAGCCATACAAATTGGTGGCATTGGCGAACTGGCCCCCAGCCGCCGGGTCGACCTTTCTAAACTAGGCTTTAAAGCATTGATTTGTGGTACATTAGCCTCATACCTATCGGCAACTGTTGCCGGTATATTGGTAGATGGAAGTGCGCCTTACCAATTGGGCTATTTAACCACCTACTGGAAGCCTATTTTCCTATGCTTGTTTTTGGCCTATTTAACCTACTCATGGGCTAAGAAATTTGTAGCCCAAAAGCAGCCAAAAGGTTAAGCAAATAACGATTACTATTTAGCCCAACTTCGGCAAAACTTCAGTCCTCAAACGGTATTTTTAGTGATTTTTTGCGCTAAAAAACGTTAAAAAACGATGTTTTTTCGTTAAAAACTGCTTAAAAACGCATTTTTTCGTTCAAAAAACACACTTTTTAGTGGGATAAAAATTAACAACGATTTTTGTTATAAGAAATCCGCGTTATTGTTGGTAGAAATCTGTGTGAGAGGTTTAGGGTTTAGTTTTTTGTCAGCGGAAAATTTTGGCTCTGAAAAATAAAAACAATCCCTCCCCTTTGTAAGGGAGAGATTTAAACCTACTTATTGTTCACTGTTATCTGTTCATTGTTCGCTTTGAATTGTTCATTTTTCATTTTTCATTTTTCATTGCCCCGCCGTATCTTTACAGTATGCAACAGTACCACACCCTTCTTAAACATATATTAGATACAGGCGCCGAAAAAGGCGACCGTACCGGCACCGGAACCCTTAGCACATTTGGCTACCAAATGCGTTTTGATTTAAGCGAGGGTTTCCCCGTTATTACTACCAAGAAGGTGCATTTACGCTCTATTATAATTGAGCTGTTGTGGTTTTTGCGTGGCGATAGTAACATCCAATACCTAAAAGATAACGGCGTAAGCATTTGGGACGAGTGGGCAGACGAGAACGGCAACCTTGGCCCAGTATACGGCCACCAATGGCGCAGCTGGCCAACACCCGATGGTGGCAGCATTGACCAAATTAGCAATTTGATAAACCAGATAAAAAAGAACCCCGATAGCCGCCGTTTAATTGTTAGTGCATGGAATGTAGCCGATGTAGATAAAATGGCGCTTCCGCCGTGCCACTGCCTGTTTCAGTTTTATGTGGCCAATGGTAAACTGTCGTGCCAATTGTACCAACGCAGCGCCGATGTATTTTTGGGTGTGCCTTTCAACATTGCATCGTATGCCTTACTTACTATGATGGTAGCGCAAGTTTGCGGGTTGGAACCGGGTGAATTTATCCACACCTTTGGCGATGCGCATTTATACAGCAACCATATAGAGCAGGCAAACCTTCAGCTTTCGCGCGACTTGCGCGCCTTGCCTACTATGAAAATAAAACCGGAAGTGAAAGATATTTTTGGCTTTACGTACGAAGATTTTACGTTAGAAAATTACGACCCACATCCGCATATTAAAGCTGCGGTAGCTGTATAATTAGGGAAGCCGTCATTGTGAATTCTGCGTAAACGTCATTGCGAATTCTGCGCAGCAGAAGAAGCAATCTCTCGGTTGCAAATGCCGTAACCGTCATTGCGAGGAACGAAGTGACGAAGCAATCTAAACCTTATGATACGAGGAGGCTATACATATCTTGTAACTAACTACACACATACTGTTTTATATACAGGTGTTACAGCTAACATTAAAGGCCGTATAAGAGAACACAAACTAAAAATTCATCCCAATAGTTTTACTGCCAAGTACAATTGCAATAAGTTAGTTTGGTATAAATCGTTTGAAACTATTGTTGAAGCTATTGAAGAAGAAAAACGGATTAAAGCCGGTTCAAGGCTAAAGAAAGAATTTTTAATCTCTGAGCTAAATCCTACTTGGATTGACTTGTATGATAGCTACCGGATGAAATTTAATTCTCAGAAATAAAGATTGCTTCGCTACGCTCGCAATGACGTATACCGAAGAAGTCGAAGAGATTGCTTCATCCTGCCACCGCGGATTTCGCAATGACGTAAACGCTAATTACACTCTCGGAAGAACCGTCCTTTGCTCAATGCGTTTCTCATAATCTACGCCCTGAAATATGCGCTGCACATAAATGCCCGGCACGTGTATCTCGTTAGGGTCAAGTTCTCCGGCAGGTACAAGTTCCTCTACTTCGGCAATGGTAATTTTGCCTGCGGCAGCCATCATAGGGTTAAAGTTGCGGGCAGTGCCTTTAAAAACAAGGTTGCCCATGGTATCGCCTTTCCAGGCTTTTACAAAAGCATAGTCGCCGCGCAACCAGCTTTCCAACAAATGCATTTTGCCGTCAAACTCACGCACCTCTTTGCCTTCGGCCACTTCGGTACCGTAACCGGCAGGTGTAAAAAAGGCAGGTATGCCCGCGCCACCGGCGCGCAAACGCTCGGCTAATGTACCTTGCGGAATTAAATCAACTTCCAATTCGCCACTTAATAATTGGCGCTCAAACTCGGCATTCTCGCCCACGTACGACGATATCATTTTTTTAATTTGCTTGTTGGCCAATAAAAATCCTAAGCCAAAACCATCAACCCCCGCGTTGTTTGATATACACGTTAAATTTTTAACGCCGCTATTAGCAACCGCCTTTATGCAATTCTCAGGAATGCCGCACAGGCCAAAGCCGCCAAACATCATCGTCATGCCATCGGCAATGCCTTCAATAGCTTCATCAACATTTTTTACAACGCGTACCATAGTATAATAGAGTTTGCGCAAAAGTAAAATATTTTATTTAACGCTTTAGCGTAATTCTCAAGCACCACGCTTTAGCGTGGTATAAATAGATGTGAAAATGTTGAGGGCTTAAGCCCGTATCAATATAAAATAGGCTAAAGCCTTTATAACCGCACAGCTTTATTCCCCGCGCTAAAGCGCGGGGCTTGAGAAATGCCCTAAAGGGCTAGACTACTATAGTTGTTCAAACAAAAGATGCGCCAGCCGCGTTAGGGATAGTAGCGGCAGCTGTGGTGTTGCACTACAACACCGCACTACAAGCGGATAGCCCAGTGGCTTGCTTTTAGCAAGACAAACGCCCTGAAAAAAACAAACAAAAATCAGCTAACAGTATAGCTAACAACTAATAAAAATCATAGGCTTGCAACAAAATGAATTCTTTATTTGTACTTTTAATAACGTTAACCACAAAACAACCTTAGTTATGGCAGTTTCAAAAAAACAAAAAGGAACCAATGGCGGCGATAAAGCCCGCGACATTCTTTACACCGGTGTTGGCTTTGCAGCCATAGCCAAAGAAAAAGTATCGACCCTAGTGGAAGAGCTTAAAAAAGATGGCAAACTATCAAAAGCCGAAGGCGAAAAAATTGTAACCGATTTTATGGCCGAAAGTGCTAAAGTGCGCGATAAAGTAGAGAAAGAAGTAAAAGATAAGTTGCACGATATTATGGACAAAGCATCGGCAACGAGCATAAAAGATTTTGACATACTAAAAAAACGCATAATGGAGTTGGAGTCGAAAGGCTTGTCGGCCATTAAAAGTGTGTTAGAAGGTGCTACCAAAGGTGGATCAAAAAAATCGGTAGCCGGTAAAGCAACAGCAGCTATAAAAAAAGTAGTGGCTGCCAAAGGCGGTGCTAAAGGCAAAGTTGCTGTGGCTAAAAAAGAAGTTAAAAAAGCTGTAAAAGCAGCAGCCCCAAAAGGCGGCGTAAAAGCAGTGGCTAAAAAAGCGGTAACAACGGCTAAAAAAGAGGTTAAAAAAGTAGCCCCTAAAGCGGCTGTAAAAAAAGCAGTATCGGTAGCTAAAAAAGCCGTTAAGCAAGCTGCACCTAAAACCGCTGTTAAAAAAGTAACAACAGCAGCTAAAAAAGCGGTTAAAGCTGCAGCCCCAAAAGTAGAGAGCAGAACCACAGCCGGCACAGGCAGCAATAGCTAATCTAGCAGCAATTAAGGTTACAATTTACCTACATAATTTTTTTAACGGCGAATGTTTGATAAAAACGTTCGCCGTTTAAGTTGGTATGCAATCAATGTATATCTTGCAAGTTTAATTCAGTAGATGTCGTTAGTAGGCAATTTAGGTCGTTTTCGTAAGGTTACAGGTATACTCATAAAGCATGGGTTTGGCGATGTTATATCGTCTATACCCATACGCAGTATATTTCCTAAAGCCAGCCCTAAAAAAGGTGAGGTAGTAGAGCTTACACCGCGCCGCGCTAGGCTTACACGCTACCAGCGCGTACGTTTGGCGTTGGAAGAATTAGGCCCGTCATACATAAAATTTGGGCAGGTATTAAGTAGCCGCCCGGGCTTGTTTCCTGATGAACTTATTGCTGAATTAACACTGCTACAAGATGCCGTTCCGCCGGTATCGTATGAGCAGGTACAAAAGGTTTTTAGGCGCGAGTTTGGAAAAAACCCCGAAGAAATTTTTTCAGAGTTTGATAAAAAGCCCATCGCATCAGCATCGATGGCACAAGTACACCGTGCCCGTTTAAAAACCGGCGAAGAGGTTGCCGTAAAAGTACAGCGCCCCAACATTCGCAAAATGATATTGGCGGATTTGGAAATTATGAAAGAGCTGGCGCGACTTTCTGAAAAATATTTGCCCGATGTGGCTGCCTTTCAGCCAATGGATTTGGTAAAAACTTTTGAGCGCAGCATTGTAAAAGAGCTAAGCTTTAAAGCCGAACTATCAAACCTGCGCCGCTTTCGCAGCCAGTTTGAAGGCGAAACCCGCATACACGTACCCCATACTTACGATGAGCTGTGTACCAGCAAAATTGTGGTAATGGAATTTATACGCGGTATAAAGGCCAACAACGTTGTTAAAATAAAAGAAGCCGGGCTTGACCCTGTTGTTATTGCCCAGCGCGGCATTGACTTGTTTTTTGAACAGATATTTGTACACGGCTTTTTTCACGCCGACCCCCACCCGGGCAACTTATTTGTAATGCCCGACGGCCGCATTTGCTTTATTGACTTTGGCATGATGGGCAACTTAAGCGAGGGTGACAAATCGACCTTGGCAGATTTAATTATTGCCGTTGGCAAGAGCGACATGACGCGGGTGGTGGATAATATTGAGAAGCTAACTTACGGCGCCGAGATACCCGACCGCGAAAACTACGAAAAAGATATTGGCGCTATTATAGAGCAATATTCTGGCGGCGGCATTGGCGATGTGGACTTAACTACCATGATTGACCAAGTGCGCGAGATTGTTTTAAAATATCGCCTACGCGTTCATCCCGACTTATATATGATGATGCGCACCCTGGCCATTATAGAAGGGCTTGGCACTACGCTTGACCCTAACCTGGATGTGTTTAGCCGCGTGCGTGTATACGGTACCCGTTTGGTGGCCGACAAAATATCGCCCGAGGTGTTGTTTAGCAAGCGCAACATGATGATTGCCCTGTACGACCTTATTAAAATTGGTAAGGAAATACCCGGCGATTTTCAAAAAATAAGCAACAAGTTTATACAAGGCAAGCTTAAGTTTAACATAGAGCTGAAAGAGATAGAGCCGATACTAAACGAGATGGACACGGTTACCAACCGCCTCTCGCTGGCCATCATCTTATCATCTATGATTATTGCTTCGTCGCTTATTATACGGTCAGACATACCGCCGCACTGGCACGGCATACCTGTAATTGGTATTGGCGGCTATATCTTTGCCGGTATATTGGGCATCGGCCTTATCATTAATATTATCCGCAAGGGTAAGTATTAGTGACGAGTGGTTGGTGGCGGGTGGCGAACTCGTCTTTCTTCTATAAAATTTCAAAAAAATCATTTTAGGAGATACATACTTAAACTATTTTCATATATTTGCAGCCCTTTAAGGAACGGGGTGTAGCGCAGCCCGGTTAACGCGCCTGCTTTGGGAGCAGGAGATCGCAGGTTCGAATCCTGCCACCCCGACGAAAGGAAAGAGCCCTAACAGCAATGTTGGGGCTTTTGTTTTTTACATTGCCTATGTATTTTCAAGCACCTATTATTAATGCTCATGCAACAAAAGTATAGTATGAGAACCTTGCACATATGCTAAGTGTAAGCCACAGTAACATACATGATGAAATTGCCTGCAACCATGTTAAATTTTACTGGCCTGTAGCCCTTAATGTTATTAAAGGAATGGCAGAAGAATAATTAGCTTATATTAGTGTTATGAATACATTTTCTGCGTTATTGCTCTCTATATATTGCTCGTTTTCAACACCCTCGCCCAAAGTGGATGCATGCAAGGTTGTTATTAAGGTAACAAACATCCGCAGCGGTTTGGGCGATATAAAATTTGGGGTGTATAAAGACCAAAAGAGTTACGAAGATGACAGCCCAATGCTGAAAAAGAATATTGGCAAGGCAGGCCTGCAAGATGGAACTGTGCAGGGCGAAGTGTACCTTGTGCCCGGCAACTACGGCATAGCCCTTGTTGATGATGAAAATAATAATGGCAAAATGGATTTTGGCTTTATTATGCCTAAAGAGGGGTTTGGTTTTTCAAACTATTACCACTCGGGCCTTAGCTTATCAAGGCCACCGCTTACCAAATTTACATTTACTGCTGTTGCCGGCCAAACGGTATATGTTACCGCTAAGGTAAAATATATGTAGCGGGCCGCTATAAAAAGTAAGTATGTAATTAAGAAATAACGGAATAATAGCGGTTACTTAGTAGCAGGTATTATTTGCCGTTCGCCGGTAGCTTTGCAAATACTTTTATGCAGTTCGTAGCAAGTATACATTGCGCCGCTCTCATCTATAAACTGCCCAAACTGCCCCATCCCCAACCTTATCATACCTGAATTGGTATATACAGTTGCTACTGCTTTCACATCTATTGATGTTTTATTAGCTTTTACTAATGTAAATGGTTGCGCCTTATTTATGCGCTTATGCCGTGCTGCTGAGTAAGGAAAATCATCAAGCCCGCGAGAGTAGCGAAAACAGCTGGCAAAACTCACATAATTCAAACTGATTGAATCAATATGTGCAACCAATATATTATTAGTATCAGCACTGGTGTTTTGGGCCTGAGTGGTGGTTGTTACAAATATGAAAAGAAACAGGAACGAAAAGAAATTGTATATGTTTGATAATAAAATCCCCTAATTTTGAGCCGGTTTTGCAGGCTTTTGCTCTTCTAAATTATCAATCATATTTTGGGCGCGAATTTTATATGCACCGTTTAGTTTGACAATTTTTTTAAGTATTACTATGCACTTATCATCCTCATTTTTATTAAGGTAAATGTTGGCAATTTCCCATTGGGCATTTTCGTAATAGGAGCTGGTAGTTGGTATTTTACTAAATACTTTTAAAGCATTATCGGGCTTGTTGGTGTTTTTATATGCCATAGCCAACGAGTATTGCGCTTTAAAGTTATTAGGGTCGGCCTTTACGGCATCTTCCAAATCATTAGTAGCTGAGCGGTATTCGCCTTTATTGTATTTCTCCAACCCTCGGGCAAGTGCCTTATTTGATGGGCTTGCAGGGTCGGTATTAGTTTTTGTTTTGCTGGTAACACCGTTGGCCTCGCTTACTTTAGTTCCCGGTTTTTGTTCGGCGCCGGTGTTAAAGGTAGCGTCATCGCGCTCTTTTTTAATCAATACGCCACCAACATATTCACCGGGGCTATCCTCTTCAGACAAAGCAGTGCGGTTGCCCCAGGTGTCGCTAATACTGTCAGTAGTTACAGGGCTTTTAGCTGTATTCTTACGGTCTTTAGCTTTCTCTAAGATAGGGGTTTTGTAGTAGCCATTGTTTGTGTTTGATGCCGGGCCGTATTTATCGTAAATATTGTTGGTGTTAATGGTGGTATTATAATCCATATTCTGGCTAATAGCGCCGGTTGCTGTGGTACTATTTACGGCAGGGGCATCTTCTACCGGTGGGGCATTATAGTAAGCAGGGGCTACAGCATCGCCCTCGGCATTGCTTTCGCTGACATTTTCATAACGGTAGTTGCGCACAGCTTTAGTAAAATCGGGCTTGACGGGCGCTACAGTTTCGTCGGCTGCAAGGCTATCGCCGGCAATAGTATTTACCGGGGCAGGCTCCAATTGTTCGGTAACAGGGGCATTGGCATTTTTCTTCTGCTCAATACCACTATCGGCAACGGTTAACGATTTTTTATTGCTTACGCTTTGCGATATAAACCAAGCTGCAACAACCAACAAACCAACCGATGCGGCAACAGCCAATGTATTGCCAACCACAGCCAGCGGCGACCGTTTAGGCACACCCGGTTTTGCTGCAGGGGCATTTACCTTAGCATTTATTTGGGCAGTAATGTCAGCAATAATAAGGGGGTTGTTAACGGCAGTAAGGCCCTCGGCAGCATCGGCCAAAAAGTCGTCGGCCAGCATGCGTTTTTCCAGCTCATGCTTTTCAGCATTGCTCATTTCGCGCTTTAGGTACGATAACAACAAGTCGCTATCGGGCGGCAAACCATGAGGGTTCATATTATTACTTTTGTCAGCCATTAAACTTTTTCAAAATTAATCTTCAGGTTACGTTTACCATTTTGTATATGGCTTTTTACCTGCTTATAACTAAAACCCGTAAGTTGGGCAATTTCGTCGTAGCACTTTTTTTGGTAGTAAAACAGTTCAATACACTGCCTTTGCTCATAGTTAAGCTCTTCTACCGCCTTTTCCAGTTTTACATATTGCTCTTCTTTTTCTTGTGTTCCGTTGGTAAGATGCGCATCTGCATCATATTCCATAAACGCAGCCCCATCTTCTACCAAGCGCTCGTTTTTAACGGCTATACCGGTTTCTTTACGCAGGTGCATAAGGCAGTGGTTGCGGGTAACCATGTGCAGCCAGGGCCTAAAGGTGCGCACCTGGTGCTTTGCAAGGTCGTCTATCAGTTTTTCAAAAATTTGCATGGTAGCATCTTTGCTCTCGTCCTCGTCCTTCAAATATTTCATGCAAACACCAAATACCATTACGGTATAGCGATTAAACAACTCAGCTACCAACTCTTTATTACGTGTACGCACATAGCGTTCTACCAACTCCTCGTCGGTAAAATTTTTGGCGCTTTTTGTACGTATAAATAGCATAAAGTGTATAAGCAGTTGGGCCTTGCCCGCAATTTTTGTGCAAAACTATTGTAAATGTAGTAAAAAGTTCCCAGTTCCCAGTTCC
>JANOCJ010000253.1:0-9675 GCA_031412115.1 Flavobacteriales bacterium | reverse complement strand
AATAGTTGGTGTTAGCACCATCATTGGTATAATAGCCTTTTGCTCAGGCACAGTATATTCGCCAAGCTTACGCTCTAAATAGCCGTTGGTATTGTTTACTAGCTGTTGTTCAAATGCCGAACCACGGTCTTTGGTATACACCTTGCCATCGTACTTAAAATTTTGCATGCGTATAAACAAGTCGTTAAAAGCAATAGAGGCAGCCATAGGGTTAAGTATGTCTTTACCCATATTATCAAAATACTCGCGGTTATACAGGTTTATATTTTGCCCTTGTTGCTTGCGCAAATACAGTTCGCGTATATAAGCCAGGCCAACCATTCCGCCCGACGAGCCTGTCATAAACTGGGTATGGGGCAACAGCTTTCCACCCAATGTACTATCAGCCATCATTACCGAATAAAACGTCCATAGGCTGGCTTTTTGCCCGCCACCGCTGGCATTTATTATTACAAACTTGGGTTTACTTTTGGTAGATACTGCTGCCAGGCGGCGTTTCCAGTTTTCTAAAATGGCTATGGTTAGGCGCTTATCGTTGTTGTAGTCAAGGTTTTTATTGTCGGGGTGGCAAAGCAGGCTATCAGAATAATAGGCTTTCTCGCCGCTGTAATCTAACCCGTAAGCATAATTTTTGGTGCGAAAAAAATCGTAGTTGGAAAGAAAATTTACTACCAGCACCATAGCTATTACAAACGTGCTTGACCATTTGCGAAAGAAGGCATATATAGCGCCCGACAGCATGGTTAGCATAGTTAGCATCATAAAAATGCAGGCCCCGGCTGGTATTAAAAAGTATTTATAATCTCTAAAATAACCAAATATAAGCAGGCTGATAAAAAGTAGTACAGTAAACACAAAGGCGCTGTTGTGGTTTTGCCTAAAAACGCTAAGTATAAGGGTTCGGTCGTAATGCTCAGTATCGCGCGCAAGTGCCATTTTATAGGGGTGAGAAAGGTACATCTCAACATCCCAATCGGTTTCTGTTTTATATGATTTTTCTTGGCTGGCCCATTGCTTTTCATTATCCATTTTTACATGGGTTACCTTTAAACCCGGCACTGCTTTTTTATACTTTTTGCCCAACACAGTAATGTCGCGGTTGGCCGAAAAAAAGTATGTCATGGTTAGGGTTATAAAGGTAAATACCCCAAGCACATAGCCGCCTACATAGCCCGCATTTTGCCAATTGCTGCCAAATTCATTTTTGTGCCTAAACATAAATATGCAAACGGCATGGGTTATAATAAAGGCCATAGGTATGGCCGAATTATTGACCGAAAACTTATAAAACGGGCTGGATAGAGTTGCCAGAAAAGAGAACTTTCTACAATCGGTAATGTAGCTTGTAATGTGGAATGCCATAATAAACCCGCCGCAGGCAAGGCCCATAATAAAGTACGACCAAAAGTTTACCTGCCCCATATACTCGGGGTCTAAAAAAAGGTAAGGCACACCGTACTGCTGGCCCAAATTATTGGTAACATAGGCAAACAGCAAAAACCAATACAGTAGTATTATATGGTTGCGGCTTATGTGCACCCATATTAACTGTAGCGGAAAAAAATACATCATCCGCCTAACCCATTGCTTTTTAGTAAAATCGCGGGGACTCATAGCCTGTTTTAACTTAACTAAGTTATTTGTACTGTAACTTTTTACGGGCTATGCAGTTACTTAGTTATTACCAATGTAATTAACAATGCTATTTTAGCTGAAATTAAAAAACGGAATGGTGATTAAGCTGAAGCGCACAGGCATTTTTCTTTTAGGCTTAGCCATTATATACAGCTACTTTGTACTAAACCGTGTGCGTATTTTGCTTGAAAGTGATGTAACAACAGGCGTAATTGTTAGCGCGGGGCGAAGCTCTGTTGCCCAGTTTACTAATACCGATTTTGGCATTTTGTACGCCCATAACAACGACCGTGACCTGCATGAGGGCGATACTGTACCTGTATTATACAACCGCGAGGCGCCTAACATAGCTTACGTTTATAACCTGTATAGCTTTTGGATTAGCTACCTGCTATATTCGCTAATACTGGTAATACCATGGTCGGCCTTTGCATTGGGGTATGTGAGCCCTTATAAGGAGGTGGAGATAAAGTTGTGGGGAAAATAACCTCCCTCCCCCTCGTTTACACTCGGGTACTCCCTCATGGAGGGAGATATATCCCCCTCTTTGAGGGGGTGCCAAGCGAAGCGCAGGCGGGGGAGGCACTACGCTACCCTCTCTAGCGCACTATCATCAAAGTGGGTAACGTTTTCAGGCCCGTCTTCATAATAAAATTGCTTAGCCCATTTGCGATAGCGCATAATAGGGCCGTCGCCTTTGGCAAGGGCGGGGTTATCCATATACACCTTGTTCTCCCAAATTTTAAAATCCTGGCTTACATCGTGTGCATAGCCTTTAAAGGCTTGGCGTAAAGCAAACCACGTAACCAATTTTTTAGGAAAAATGGATAAGATGCGCATTATTTTGCCGGGGTTCTCAATGGTTTTGATAGCCATACCTATCTTCAAATTAATGTATTCCCCATCTATAGGATAAGGAAAAACATATTGGCGGGTTTTAATACCCATGCGGGGCAATTCAACCTCTACATAAGAGTAACCAAGGCCGTAAGAGAATAATTCAATTTCGGCACGCAATGGTTCTTTACCCCAACCTGCCGGGGCCTTACGGCTAAATGCATATACAGAATTTAACAAGGGGCCGTCTGCCTTAGCTTCGCGCAATACATCCACATTAGTATAGCCATGCACAATGGCAAAATGGCCAAGGTCAACACTATTCTCAGTCGTTTCCTGCGGGTGGCTGCGTAGCTTATAGTCGGCGGTCATAATCTCGCTCCAGCCGTCGTTGTTGGTTTGTGGCACATCCCATGCAGGGGCGTTGCCTTTAGCATCGTGCCATAGAACTACAAAGCCGTTTACCTCGCGCAGGTGAAACGTTTTTAAAATAGCTTTAGGGGGCGTTTTAGTGCCGTAGCCTGTTTCGGTGCAATTGCCTTTGGTATCAAAACAAAAAAAGTGAAACGGGCATTGAATCGTCTCGCCCACTACCTTGCCGCCATGCGCAAAATGGCCGCCCATGTGGGGGCAGTACGCATCGGTGGCAGCCGCTTCGCCACTCTCTGTGCGAAAGAGCACTATGTCTTTTCCAGCAAATTTTTTAGGCTGAATTTCGCCCGCTTTTAATTCTTCTGTTTTGCAGATAACATACCACCCGTTTGGGTATGGGTATAATTTTTTAGGTGTTGGCAACGATTCCATTTGGGCAGTGTGTATTTTTCCTTAACAAGATGTGTACTAAATGGTTTACGAGGTTAGAAAAGATTTAATATACCCACGGTTAAAAATGCGAGCTATGATTTGTTAAGCTCTCCCTTATAAAGGGAGTACCCGAGTGTAACGAGGGGGAGGGACTGTAAGCCGATCCACCCCCCTCCTATGCTTCGACTACGCTCAGCATGACGGAGGGGAGTTGCTTACGCCCTTACCTTCACCACCCCTTTTACCTTATCTGTCTTGGCCAACAACTCTTCCACAGTATCAGCAATTACAGTAATATGGCCCATTTTGCGGTAGGGTTTAGTAAAACGCTTGCCATATAAATGCGGGTAAACGCCTTCAATTTTCAACAACTCATCCATGCCTTCGTACACAGCTTCGCCTTCAAAACCCGGCTCGCCCAACAGGTTAAGCATAGCTGTAGGCTTTATTAAAGATGTATCGCCCAAAGGCAGGCCCAGTATGGCGCGCAGATGCTGCTCGTATTGCGAGGTAATGTTCCCCTCAATAGTTTGGTGGCCGCTGTTGTGCGGGCGTGGTGCCATTTCGTTTACTAATATTTCGCCCTCTTTAGTAAGGAACATTTCTACGGCTAGAATACCTACAATCTCAAGCTTGGTGGCTATTTGCACCGCAATTTCGTTGGCGCGTTTTTCCTGCTCGGCAGTAATTTTTGCGGGAGAAAAAAGAAACTCTACCAAATTGGCAATGGGGTTAAAATACATCTCCACCGCCGGAAAAGCCTTTACCTCACCCTGCGGGTTGCGGGCTACAATTACCGATAGTTCCTTTTCAAACGGAACCAGTTCTTCTAAAATAGAAGGCGCATCGTAGGCTGCATTAAAATCTTCGGCGGTAGCCATCTTCATCACGCCTTTGCCATCGTAGCCGCCACGGCGCAGCTTCTGAAAAAATGGCCCTTTATCGGCGTAAGCCAAAGCCTCTGCCCTATTGCCAATTAAATGGAAGGGCGCGGTTGGTATGTCATTATCAGCATAAAATTGCTTTTGGGCACCTTTGTCCTGTATCAGTTTTATAACACGAGGCTGCGGATAAACGCGCACTCCCCTGCCTTCCAATTCTTCCAGCGCCTGAGTATTTATATCTTCAAACTCAATAGTCAAAACAGGGTTGTGGTTAGCTAAACCGTTGCCAAAATTCAGCACCGTATCATAGTCGCGATAGTTGCCGTGGGAAAAAGTTTTGGCCAAATACCGGCAGGGCGCGTCCTCGTCAGGGTCAACAATATGTACCTCTACATCCAAATCAACCGCCGCCTGAATAAGCATGCGGCCTAGCTGTCCACCGCCAATAATGCCCAAAACAGGCCTTTTGTAGCCCCGTGTTTCCATGCTGCAAATATAGGGGCTAGGGGTTAGGGATTAGGGGTTAGGGTTGATTTTTTATGTGTACGCTATGCGTGCGTTAGGGATAGCAGGGAGCCATGCCGACCGGATAGCCCGGCAGGAGCCGCTAAAAGCGGCGAAGGCAACGCCCACATTTTTAGTATTTAAGATGGCATAGGGAGTTTTTTTGCTACGTAATATGCTATTCAATTTTATTTATCTTTGCGTCCCGCCAAAAAAGCGGAAACTGTGGTTAAGATTAAAGACAAAATTTTTGAGCGTTACCTATCGGCTGAAGACATTGAGCGCGCAATAAACTTTATTGGCGATAAAATGAACACCGATTTTGCCGGTAAAAAGCCTTTGTTCCTTTCGGTACTTAACGGCTCGTTTCTGTTTGCTGCCGACTTGATGAAGACGCTGACTATTGACTGCGAGATATCGTTTGTTAAGCTGGCATCGTACGAGGGGACTGAAACCACAGGCAATGTGCGCACCCTTATAGGTTTTAACGAGGAAATTGAAAACCGCACCGTTGTTATTTTAGAAGATATTGTTGATACCGGCAACACTTTGCAACACATGTTTACTCAACTGGCGCAGTATAAACCGCTTGAGGTAAAAGTAGCAACTTTGCTTTTTAAGCCCGAAGCCTATACCAAAGACATGAAAATTGATTATATTGGCTTTGAAGTACCAAACGAATTTGTGGTAGGTTTTGGTTTAGACTATGATGGTTTGGGCCGCAACCTGCGCGATATTTATAAATTGAAAGAGTTACAGGAATAATGGAGAAGAAGCTGAACATTGTATTATTTGGGCCTCCGGGAGCCGGAAAAGGCACGCAAAGTGCTATGCTTATTGAAAAGTACAAGTTGATACACCTATCAACAGGCGATATTTTGCGTGGCGAAATTGCTGCGGGTACTACCCTAGGCATTGAGGCTAAAAGCCTTATTGACCAAGGTTTGCTTGTGCCCGATACCGTGGTTATTGGCATGATTGAAAACAAGCTTGACCAAAACCCCGGTGCGCAAGGCTTTATTTTTGATGGTTTTCTGCGTACGGTAGCGCAAGCCCGTGCCCTTGACGGACTGCTAACTGACCGCCAAACCGGCATTACCGTAATGCTGGCACTGGAAGTTGATGATGACGAGCTAACCAAACGCTTATTGGGCCGTGGCAAACAGTCGGGCCGAAGTGACGACCAAGACCCTGCCATTATTGAAAACCGTATTAAAGAATATAACAATAAAACTGCCCCACTAAAAGACTACTACCGCGAACAAAGCAAGTTGCGCGTAGTTAATGGTGTAGGCTCTATTGACGATATTTTCAACACCCTTTGCTTAGCGGTTGAACGCTCTAGCGTTGGGGTAAATTAATAAGCGGATGAGCCAATTAGCGAATGAGCGAATGCCTTTCTCTAATTATATAATCCGTTAAAAATGATAATTTAAATAAGCAATAAAGATGTTAACGATGTATTGTATTCGCTAATTGTCTCATTCGCTAATTCGCAATAATATATGTCCGGTTCAAACTTTGTTGATTATGTAAAAATCTGTTGCCGCTCAGGTAAGGGTGGTGGAGGTTCTGCGCATTTACACCGCGACAAACTTACAGCTAAAGGTGGCCCCGATGGTGGCGACGGCGGCCGTGGCGGCCACGTTATTTTGCGTGGCAACGCACAGTACTGGACGCTTCTCCATTTAAAATACCGAAAGCACGTTATTGCTGCCGATGGTGGCAGCGGTGGTAGCACCCTTAAGCACGGCAAAAATGGCAAGGACGAGATTATTGATGTGCCCCTTGGCACTGTTGCCCGCAACGAAAAAGGCGAAATACTTTTTGAAATAACTCAGGACGGCGAAGAAAAAATTATTGCTAAAGGCGGCCGCGGCGGCTTAGGCAACAACCATTTTAAAAGTTCTACTTTTCAAACCCCACGCTTTTCTCAGCCCGGCGAAGCCGGTACGGAAGACTGGAACATTTTGGAACTAAAAATATTAGCTGATGTGGGCTTAGTAGGTTTCCCCAATGCGGGCAAATCTACTTTGCTATCGGTAGTATCGGCTGCTAAGCCTGAGATTGCCAACTACGCTTTTACCACCCTTGTACCCAACTTGGGCATTGTAAATTACCGCGATTACAAATCGTTTGTAATGGCTGATATTCCAGGTATTATAGAGGGTGCTGCCGAAGGCAAAGGCCTTGGTTTGCGCTTTTTACGGCATATAGAGCGTAACTCTGTTTTGCTGTTTATGATTCCGGTAGATACTGCCGATATTAAAAAAGAATATAAAATTCTGACTAACGAGTTGAAGAAATATAACCCCGACTTGTTGGATAAAGACCGCCTACTGGCCATTACCAAATGCGATATGTTGGATGATGAGCTTATGGCGGAAATTAAAAAAACTACGCCCAAAGGCATTCCTACAGTCTTCATTTCATCGCAAGCCCAAACCGGTTTGCAAGAGCTGAAAGACCTTATTTGGAAGACGCTGAATAAACCGGAATAGCTAATTAATTCAAAATGCAGAATTCAAAATGCAAAATAAAATTTTTAGTTGTTAGATTTTTTTTTTAGCTAAAAACTATTCCTCTGTTTCAGGTTTAGAGGTAAATACAGCAAAAAAGTAATAGCCTATAATCAGTATGCCTAAGTATATCAAAAAGTTGGTTGTAGCATCATCCTTATTTAAGGCCTGAATAAATAACAGGTAAAAAACATATACTAATATTACCACCAAAGCTGCCATAAACAGCCATCCT
Source organism: Flavobacteriales bacterium (assembly GCA_031412115.1). Classification (GTDB taxonomy): domain Bacteria; phylum Bacteroidota; class Bacteroidia; order CAMBQF01; family CAMBQF01; genus CAMBQF01. The sequence goes on along the minus strand of JANOCJ010000253.1, from coordinate 2,257 downwards.
ATAAAATGCATAGGAATAAAAATTATGCCCTTTCGGCGAAAGAAGTGAAGCTTCATTGGGGGCTAAAATAATAATTATCTGTAAATACCAATAAAAAAGCCCAAGGTTTAAACCTTGGGCTAAAATTAAAATCTATTTATTTTAGCCACAGTCCCGATACTTTGGGATAATCCCGTGGCATAATAACTTATTTAAACTCTACTGTTTTAGTTAGTTGCTCAGTACCACGTTGTATAACAACGGTTGCCTTATCACCTTTTTTAACGGCGGCCAAGGCCTTCATGTAACTTTGCATGTCGGCCACTTCAACATCGCCTAATTTAATAATGACATCGCCACGCAAAAGCCCTGCAACGGCTGCCGGTTTACCATCGGTAACCCCATCCACACGCACGCCTGTGCCTTCAAAAGCATAGTCGGGCATAATGCCCATGGTTACTTTAAACTTAGGCGTATCCTCGCTTTTTTGCTTGGTAGCGGTAAACTGCAACTTGCGGTATTGCAGCAATTGGTCGGTAATGGCAATTACAAAATCAAGCACCTGCTTTTCACCATCGTAATTAATCTTTTCGGGCGTGTCGCCGGGCTTGTGGTAATCGCTGTGCTGGCCGGTAAAAAAGTGCAACACCGGAATATTTTCTAAGTAAAAAGACGTATGGTCAGACGGCCCAACACCCGAGCTATCTGTTTTTAACGACAAGGTTGTGCTGGTAGTACTTATAACCGGCACAAACGTTGGCGATGTGCCAACGCCGTATATAATCAGCTTTTTAGTTTCGGTGCTAAGGCGGCCAATCATATCAAAGTTAATCATAAAATGGATTTTGCTAAGCTCAATAGTTGGCTTGGCAATAAACTTTTTCGACCCTATTAAACCCAACTCCTCGCCCGAAAAAGCGATGAATAAGAAGTTGTATTTTTCTTTGATTTTGTTGTTTGCATAATGGCGCGCCATCTCAAGCATACCAGCCGTTCCCGATGCATTATCATCAGCACCGTAGTGTGGCTTGCCTTCTGGGTTTGCATCCAACGAGTTATGGTCGCGGCCTAATCCTAAATGGTCATAATGCGCACCAATAACAATGGTATATTCAGCGCCATTATCTATAAAACCAACCACATTGGTAAGCTTACGTTTTACGCCTCCTGCCAAGGTATCGTGCGGATTAGCGGGTACTTTAAACTCAACAGTTTGAAAGTACGATTTACCATCGCCCTTAGGTGTTAGCCCATATTTTTTAAACTGCTTGGCAATGTATTTCGATGCTAACTTCTCGCCACTGCTTCCGGTACCACGGCCTTTCAGCTTTTCAGACGCTAAATAATATACGTGCTTTTTAAGGTTTTCTGTAGATGTTTGGGCAAAGGAAGAAACAGAAAGAGAAAGAGCAAAGAGTGCTAAAACAATACCTCCCCTTTTTGCTTTGCAAAAAGGTACTCCCTTTAAAAGGGAGAGCTTAATATTCATCATTTTAATTATGAATTATGCATTATTAATTATGAATTGATTAATCTACCCAATCAGCTATAAACAGATTGGTATCGTGGTTGCCCGGCTTATCGTTACGGTTAGATGAAAATACCAATTTCTTTCCATCAGGCGAAAACATTGGGAAAGCGTTGAAGATGCTCTCGATAGTAATTTGCTCTAAGCCTGTACCATCAACGTTTATCATATACAATTGAAAATCATAGCCTTTTTTAGATGCATGGTTTGATGAGAAGACAATGCGTTTGCCATCGTGGGTAAAGAAAGGTGCCCAGTTAGCTTTGCCTAAAGTTGTTACCTGGCGCAGGTTTGAGCCATCTACGTTACAAACGTAAATCTCCATTTCGGTAGGCATTACAAGGCCTTGCGCAAGTAAATCTTTGTATTCTTTTACTTCTTCTTCCGTCTTTGGGCGCGATGCGCGAAACACTAACTGCTTGCCATCGGGCGAGAAGAATGCGCCACCATCATAGCCTAAGCCGCTGGTAATTTGCTTTACGTCACTTCCGTCAATGTTCATGGTGTACAATTCAGGGTCGCCGCTGCGCATAGAGGTAAACACAATTTTATCTCCTTTTGGCGATACGGTAGCCTCAGCATCATACCCCGGAACGTCCGTCAATTGCTTAACTACGTTGCCTTTCAGGTCGGCAACAAAAATATCAAAGCTGTTATAAATAGCCCATACATACTTATGGTCGGCGCGCGGGGCGGGCGGCGCCTTCACCCAGATCGCCGGCCTCGTCGCGCGGCGGATCATGTCGTTCG
>JANOCJ010000252.1:0-3077 GCA_031412115.1 Flavobacteriales bacterium | reverse complement strand
TCCTGATCCGTAGTCAGGTGCTCTATCCTGTTGAGCTACGAAACCAACTTCCTTTTGTGTAAACAGGGAGGCAAAAATAGTGTTTTTTTTGAAAACCTAAACGTTTTTCAAAAAAAAGTTGGTAGTTGATGGTTGGCAGTTGGCTGTATTGCAGCAAAATCAATAGTTTGGGGTAGATTTTTTTCATTGTTCATTGTTCTCTGTTCATTGTTCACTGTTCACTAACTTTACCCTATGCCCAAAGATATTTTCTCTACCCAAGCCAACCTATACGTACAGTACCGCCCAAACTACCCGGCTGAGGTTTACGACTTTATTTACAGCAAGCTAACAGGGTTTGATGCCGCGTGGGACTGTGCCACCGGCAACGGCCAAGTAGCTATTGAACTGGCTAAACGCTTTGCACAGGTATATGCTACCGACATTAGCGACAAACAGCTAAGCAACGCCCCTGCCCTACCCAACATACTATACAGCAACCAGCAGGCCGAACAAACCACCTTTGCCGATAATAGCTTTAGCCTGATAACCGGAGGCACCGCCCTGCATTGGTTTAAGCACGATGCCTTTTTTGCCGAAGCCAAACGAGTGCTAAAGTCCGGGGGCATACTGGCTGCATGGGCTTATGGCATTAGCAGCATAAACCCGGCTATTGACGAGCTATTTAACCACTTTTACAACCATACCACCACCCCCTATTGGGAACCCGAGCGCCGCTATGTAGACGAGCAATACCAAACCATACCCTTTTATATGAACGAGGTAACGCGCACCATCATTCCCATGCAAAAACAGTGGACGCTTACCCACTTTGAAGGCTACCTAAACACCTGGAGCGCCATACAAAAAATGATTGCCCAAACCGGCCAAAACCCCATACCCCAATTAATACAACAACTGCAACCGCTATGGGGGTTGGATGAGGTAAAAGAGGTAAGCTTTCCGGTGTATTTGGTGGTGGGGAAGAAAGCCTAGAGGCTAGAGGCTAGAGACTAGAGAAATTTTTCATTTTTCATTTTTCATTAATTAGGGCGTTGCCCTCCTTACAGTCGTGCCGGGCTGTGCGCTGTAGCCTTCATTCCATTCAGGGCTGCCGCTGCCATCCCTAACGCAGGCTTACGCACAATTTTTCCTCCCTCCCACAACTACTTTTTTAAACTCTCCCTTACAAAGGGAGTACTCACGCCATAGTCGGGAGGGAGGGATTGTTTTTTTGAAGCGCAACATGGGCATTAAGTTGGCCTACATTCGTAAGCAAAAGTCCCCCTATTGAGGGGGTGGCACGAAGTGACGGGGGAGTTTGCGTTAGGGATAGCAGTGAGCTCCTGCGAACGGATAGCCCGGCATGATCCGCCGAAGGCGGAGAAGGCAACGCCCTTATATTGTGCAAAACTTACCCAACCCACAGCAAACACACAACACCCTTTCTTACTATTATTGCCCCAACAAACAAACGTGGCAAACTAATTGTAATTGCAGTGAACAGATAACAATAAACAGTTTTGCTAGATTTAATAAAACAGTGAACTGCAAACTGCCAACCACCAACTAAAAAATATGAAAAAGCTAATTTTTATTGCATTGCTTATGCCAATACTGGCAAGCGCACAAACCAAAGGCGACAGGGTATACATTATTGCGCCCGAAAAAATTCAGAAAAAATACACCTTTACATCCGACGATGATAAAGCCCTTAAAAAACTGGTTACCAAAGAGGAGTTGCCTGCCATAAAAGCACACTGCACACCCGCCAGCTGGCCGCGCAGCATACAAGCCCCTACGGGTTTTAAAATGAATGCCGACAGCATTAAAAAATATGTGGCTTACTTTGTGTGCGACCTTCCTTTTGGGCAAAGCATAGTGCAAATACCTGTTGAGGGTAACGAGGAAATGAGCGAACACCTTAGGCCCAAAAAACCTTTTTACTTTATTATTACCAAAGATGGGGTAACACTGGAGGAGCCTGAACCAAAAAAAGGCAACTAACGCACTGATTTTTAATAATAAAAATACCCCGGTTGCTATAATCGGGGTATTTTTTTTTATCCTTGTGCCATTATTTTTTTTACCCCATGAAAAAACTGGTTATACTATTACTGATACTTACCGCCTCATTGGCACTATTGGCACAGCAACCCGGCGATGAGGTTGTTGTTACCGATTTTGCCGAGCTATATTCTACCTACGAAATATCGAAACAGGAAAAGGCCGAAATTACCAATCAGGTGGATGATGAACTTTTGGATGAGATTAAAGAATTTTCTACTGAAGAAAACTGGCCCAAGGGCATTGCAACACTTGATAAGCGCAATGCAAACCGCGATAAAATGTACGAATACGCTTTAAGGTATGTATGCACAATAGGCGATAAAATAATTATAACAGCCACTGTTGAAGATAATGAAGGCATAGAAGGGCCAATGGCTTTAACGCATGATATATACTTTATTGTAGGCAAAAAATTTGTAAGGGAACCCGACGAGGAAGAGTGAATAGTGGGTAGTGCGTAGTAGATGGTGGGTAATAAAACTATCTCTCGGCTCTTGGCTCTAAACTCTTGACCCGTTGTGCATAAAAACTGCTCTCCATCGGTTTTAGTGTATTAAGAAAAAATTAATTTTATCGGCATAAAGGCTAATAAAAAAAAATCTAACATGGAGAAAATGAAAAAACTTATTGTGATTGCTTTGGTGCTTGTAGGCCATGCAGCGCTACTGGCACAAACAGCTACCGTTACCGATTTTGGTCAACTTTACTCTACCTACGCTTTTGAAGAGAGCGACATTGACATTATAAAAGGTGCCGTAAGCAGTACCGAAATGCCCAATGTATTGGCCTACGCTACCGAAGATTTATGGCCCGCGGGCATTAGCACCTTAAGCGAACGTGCCACCACCCGCCCCAAAATGTATAATTATAAGCTTGACTATGTGTGCAGCTTTGGCACCTACACCCTGCTAAGGGCAGCCAAAAGCAAAAACAGCCATATGACGGGCAATATGGCGCTGTCGTATGATATTTATTTTGTGGTAGCAACAAGCTCGGTTACACGCAATGGCGGCAGCACCAGCAGCACC
>JANOCJ010000251.1:0-4605 GCA_031412115.1 Flavobacteriales bacterium | reverse complement strand
AATTATCTCCTGTACCATATGGGTTATCATCGCCTATTACTTTGCCAATAAATACGCCCGGGTCGTTTACCGATGCGGCAGCGCCCGTGCGGTAATCAATAAAATCCTCATCGGCATAGTACATTAGCGGGCTAATAAACTCTACAAAAAAGTAGCCGTTGCGTGGGTCTTTTCCTTTAAAGGGAACATTGCCGTAGCTAAACTTATTATAGTAGCTGGCTGCACGAAAATTTACTTTCCAACGCTCATTGGCTTTCCATTCAAAATTCAAATCGCCACCATACATTTGGCGCACCAATAGGCCGTGTATGCTTTGCAGGCGCACCCTTTTGCCCGACCCATCGTTGTAATTGTAGCGTACTTTTTTCTGTTGCTTATTATCCGTCATGTAACCCATCATTAGGTTACTGCTCACTTTAAACTTGTCGTTAAACTTATATTCCCAAGCCCCATTAAAACCAACCGTGCTACGAAAGCCGTTATACTTTTTCAACTCAAAACTGGCAATGGCCTGGTTGTAATTGTTGCTGTAGGCACACCTAAAAGCATCGGCAGCATAGTTGCGGCCATAGTAAGTAGCATTTAAAATAAAACCAAACTTACCATCTTTACTGCGGTTGCCCCATGTTGCACTGGCCTGCCCCAACGGCTTACCTGCTAAAAAATTCCAGCCGCCGTTTATATTAAATTTAAGTATCCGTTTATCAGGCGCTTGCCATGTTTGAAAATTAATTAAGCCGCCAATATTATCGCCTTCCATATCGGGCGTAACGGTGCGGGTAACAGATACGCTGCTAATTAAATCGCTGGGCAAAACCTCAAACTCAAATGAACGTGATGTATTCTCTTCATCGGCCACAGGCAGCCTGTCGCCATTTACCAGTGTTGCAGTCCAGTCAATAGGTGTTCCGCGTAGCGATACAAAGCTACCCTCGCCTTTATTGCTTTGTACTGATACGCCTGCGGCGCGCCTAACAGCTTCGGCAGCATTGCGGGTAGGCAGTTTGCCAATACTTTGGGCCGATATAATAGTAACCACCACCGGCGATGTTTTGGTCTGGTTAATGGCTTTACTTTCACTGCCTTGGTCAAAGGTTCCATCAACTACCACAGTGCCTAGTTGCTTGGCATTTTCTTCTAATAGTATAATTCCTAAGCTGGTGGTTTCACCGGGTTTAATAACTGCGGCAACCTCTTTAGTATTGTAACCTAAATAGGTAATGGTAAGGGTTTGGTTTCCGGCCGGTATTTTAAATAATTCGAAGTAGCCTTTCTCATCAGTAAAAACAGCAATACCAAGGTTTTTAATTTGCACGGTAGCGCCCGGCAAGCCACCAATAGCACTAGCCTGCAATTGGCCTTTTACATTGCCCGTTTGTGCCTTTACAGTAATTGCGGTAAATAGTAAAACAACTAAACACAGACTTTTTATTCCTGCTAAAAAATTGAAATTAACCTTCTTAAACATAAGCGGCTAAAGTATTTTTTTTAGAATACTTTACTATTTATGCCATGTTACTTTTGGGTTAACATAAATTGTTTGTAGATAACATTTTTATAACACAGAACACTTGACATGGTTATAAATCAGCAAAATAAGCCCAATGTTAAATTTTCAATTGCAGGCGCTTGTAAATATTGATTTAACAATAAAGACATACTAAAACAGGATGTTTGCAAATACTTTTTGCCAACACCATTTTGTATGAAAAAAATAAATTTACCTGCGCTAATTATCCTTGCCTTTTTGCTGTTATTTATAGGCAGTACAAATATGTTTGCACAATTTTCTATAACCAATGCAACCAGCAGTTTAACAAATAATTTTAACAGCTACAACCCCAGCACCAGTGGTAACCTTACCACTACGGTAAATAGCACAAACGTATTAACTGCAATAACCGGCACGGGCTGGACAGCTTCCAGCTCTGGTACAGCAAACTATGGCGGGCAAACCCCATCAACAGGCACCGGTGGTTATTGGGGCTTTGGTTCGGCAGGTAGTTTTGGCTTAGGGGCTTTACGCTCAGGTACGCCGGGTAATATTACCTATACAGTTAGCTTCGTAAATAACTCAGGCGGAACAATAACTTCTATTACCCTTGCATGGGATTATAAACAACACAACTATGTAAACACTTCGGGCTGGAATGTAACAGGCACAGGGCAGTTAGCTGCTAATACAACCCTTAATGGTAAAGATTTTACAGGCGCAGCAACTGGCTCGGGCATAACTACTACGGCAGTTTCTTCATTTACACTTTCAGGTTTATCTATTGCCAACGGGCAATCGTTTGGGTTAACATGGGTTACCCTCGACCAAACAGGCAGCGACAATTGCGTTTCTATCGACAACTTTTCTATTGCTACCAGCGGTTCAACACCTGTACCGGTTGTTAGCGACGGCAGCACATCAGGCAACGTAGGAACTGCTTTTACTACTTACAATTTATCTACCCTATCTACTAATAGTCCCACAAGCTATACCATAGTTAGTGGTTCAGTTCCGGGCTTAACAATAAATACTACTTCAGGTGCTATAACAGGTACACCAACAACAGCCGGCACCTATTCTATTGTGTTTAATGCTACCAACGGCGGCGGCACAAGTACATCTAACGCTACCCTAACTGTTACCATTGGCAAAGGCACTCAAACCATTACATTTAATGCCCTTTCGTCAGTACAATATGGCACAGCACCGGGTACGCTAACTGCCACATCAAATTCTGGCCTAACGGTATCATTTAGTAGCGGTACACCCGCTGTTGCATCGCTATCGGGCACAACAATAACATACGGCAATGTTGGCAGTAGCAATATTACCGCAAGCCAAGCAGGAGATGCCAACTGGAATGCAGCAAGCAATGTGGTAAGGGCGCAAGTAGTTACCACCAGAGCATTAACCGTTAGCGGGCTTACAGGGGTTAACAAAGTGTACGACGGCACAACGCCAACAACCGCAACAGGCACCGCCACATTAAACGGCGTATTGGCCGGCGATGTAGGCAACGTAACACTAAGCGGCACACCTGCTTTTAATTTTACTACAGCTACTGTTGGTACAAGTAAACCCATTACCATTACGGGTTATACCTTGTCAGGCAGTGCAGCGGGTAATTATAGCGTAACCCAACCTACAGGACTAACAGCAAACGTAACCTCTGTAACAGTTACAGTAAGTGGTGCTGTTGCTAATGATAAAGTGTACAACGGCACAACAGCCGCAATCCTATCGGGGGCTACGGTAAATGGCGTTTTACCTGCCGATGTTGCTAACGCTGTTGTAACAACGGGCACATTTGCATCGGCAAACGTAGGCACCAACATCGCTGTAACGGCAATACTTAGCGGCAGCGCAGCGGGCAACTATACCCTTACCCAACCAGGCGGTTTAAGTGCTGATATTACCAAAGCCAATCAAACAATAACATTTAGTGCCCTTGCTGATAAAACCACCGCCAGCGCGCCTTTTGCCTTAACAGCTACAGCTAGTTCGGGCCTTGTGGTAACCTATACCAGTTCAAACACTGGCGTTGCAACAGTAGCAGGAAGCACTGTTACCGTACAAGGTGCGGGTACAACTACTATTACTGCTATGCAGGCCGGTAATGCAAACTACAATGCGGCAAGTAATGTTACGCAATCGCAATTGGTAACAAACCCTCCGGGGCCTTTGGCCGATTATTTATTTACGGGAAACCCCGGTGTATTAACCCCATCAAATACAGCAGCCAATGTTACTTTTAGCAACGTATCTGTATTAAACATTACACAAAATACCAATGTTTCAAACGTATTTACGGGCAATTCAAGCTGGGGCACTGCATTTTCTGCCACACGTTATATTCAATTTACTATTACGCCTGCGGCGGGATATTTAATAAATGCCACATCGTTTGATATGGATATATTTAGGAGCAGTGCCGGCGCTACCAGCTACGCTATCCGGTCGAGCGTTGATGGTTATGCTGCCGATTTAACAACAGGCTCAGTAACTACATCGCAAACCGCTATTCCTAACCTTACCCTTTCATCGTTATCATTCAATAACCTATCAACCGTAACATTTAGGGTATATGGTTGGGGTGGTAGCAGCACCGGCGATTTAAGGATAGATAACATTACTGTTAATGGCAACGTTATATCAACCTGCACTACGGCGGTTGATTTAGTTTTTCAAACCCAGCCGGCAACATCAAATCAGGATGTTATTATACCCGTTTCGGTAAAAGCAGTATGTAGCAATGGCACTACGGCAGCTAACCTAAACACAGGCTCAGTAACTATTACCCCCAACACCGGGGCTTGCGGCTTAGAGCAAAGTGGAAGCTATGTAACATCTGTTACCGCTAACTTTGTCAATGGTGTTGCTACGTTTAGCAATTTATCATTCTCGCGCTCTACCCAAACAGCCGTAACGTTTACCACTACAAATACGCAAGGGCTTACCAATGTTACCAGCAGCAGTTTTAATATAAATGCCCCTGTTGGTGGCACACCTACTACTACAACCCTTGTAAACGAAACGTTTGAAAGTACCAGCCAATGGGGCTATGTTGTTGGCACACCAACATACACAGGCAGTGGCGGCGGCGGCGCTGA
>JANOCJ010000250.1:0-3456 GCA_031412115.1 Flavobacteriales bacterium | reverse complement strand
GCGGCATCGTAGGCGTTGCCGCCCAGTTTTAGTATGTCGAGGCCAATTTTGGTAGCTTGGGGGTGGGCAGTAGTCAATACGGCCTTATCTGCCACTACTAAAGGCTTTTGGGCATAGTGGTAATTGCCTGTATTGCTTTGCGCTACTGCCAAAAAAGCAATAAAAAATGCCAGCTGAAAAATTAATAAAGTCTTTATCTGATAAGGGTTTAAAGAGGTTGATGCAAAGGTGGTTGAAAAAAGTTTTGAAATATATGCCATAAATTGTTTTTCTTTGCAGCCGAATTTTTAAAACAATATAAGAAATGTCTGATATCGCTGCAAAAGTAAAAGCTATTATCGTTGATAAATTAGGTGTTGACGAGGCTGAAGTTACCCCTGAGGCAAGCTTTACTAACGACCTTGGCGCTGATTCTCTTGACACTGTTGAGTTAATCATGGAATTTGAGAAAGAATTCGGCATTGCTATCCCTGACGATCAGGCTGAGAACATCGGCACTGTAGGCGAAGCAGTTGCTTACATAGAGAAAAACGTTAAGCAGTAAAAACGGTTTCCCGTATGGCATTACGACGGGTTGTAGTAACTGGCCTTGGGGCTGTTACCCCACTAGGTAATTCGGTTCCCGAATTTTGGCAGAACCTCTTAAATGGGGTTAGCGGAGCTGCGCCTATAACACGTTTTGATGCTTCAAAATTCAAAACCCGCTTTGCTTGCGAGGTGAAAGGTTTTGATGTTTCCCTGTATTTCGACCGTAAGGAGGCACGTAAACAAGACGTGTATTCGCATTATGCCATTGCTGCGGCAGATGAGGCCCTGAAAGATTCAGGCCTTGATTTGCAGGCAGAAGATTTAAGCCGCTTTGGTGTAATTTGGGGTTCAGGTATTGGGGGTGTTGAAACGTTTTATAAAGAGTGTGCCGATTTTGCCAAAGGCGATGGTACACCGCGTTTTAACCCGTTTTTCATTCCCAAAATGATTGGTAATATAGCCGGCGGGCAAATTTCTATCCGCCATGGTTTGCGCGGCCCAAACTTTACAACAGTTTCGGCCTGTGCCTCATCTACCAACGCTATTATTGATGCTTTTAACTTAATACGCTTAGGCAAGGCCAATATATTTGTTGCCGGTGGTTCTGAAGCCGCCGTTAACGAATCGGCTATTGGTGGTTTTAACGCCATGCATGCCATGAGCACCCGCAACGATAGCCCCGAAACAGCATCGCGCCCGTTTGATGCAGGCCGCGATGGTTTTGTTATGGGCGAAGGTGCAGGCGCCATTATTTTAGAAGAACTGGAACATGCACAAGCCCGCGGCGCAAAAATTTACGCCGAAATGGTGGGCGGCGGCATGTCGGCTGATGCGTACCATTTAACAGCCCCACACCCCGAAGGCGAAGGCGCTACTTTTGTTATGAAAGATAGCCTGGAAGAATCGGGATTGGCTAAAGAAGATATTGATTACATTAACGTACACGGTACATCAACCCCACTGGGCGATACTACCGAGTTGAAAGCTATAAAAAATGTATTTGGCGATGCAGCTTATAAAATGAACATAAGCTCAACCAAAAGCATGACGGGCCACTTGTTGGGCGCGGCAGGGGCTATAGAGGCTATTGCATCTATTTTAGCCGTAGTAAATAATGCTGTTCCGCCAACAATAAACAACGAGGTGTTGGACCCTGAGATTGACCCCAAACTTAACCTGACGCTGAATAAGGCGCAGTACCGTACCGTTAATGCAGCCTTAAGCAATACCTTTGGTTTTGGAGGGCATAATGCATCGGTAATTTTCAAAAAACACACAGCATAGTGCCTGTAAGAAGTGCTTTTAAACAACTTACATTAAACCCGGAGGAGCAAAAGCTTTTTAAATTCATCCGGAACATTACCGGTACGTCCCCACGCAATTTAGAAGTTTACAAACAGGCATTTCGTCACAGTTCGGTATCTCAAGATATTGGCCATGGTGCGCGAAATAGTAATGAGCGACTTGAGTTTTTGGGCGATGCCATTTTAAGCGCCGCTGCAGCTAACTTTCTCTTTAAAAAATTCCCATACCGCGACGAGGGTTTTTTAACCGAAATGCGCTCGAAAATTGTTAGCCGCAACAACCTGAATAACCTTGCCGGTAAAATGGGCCTTGACCAGTTTATTGATGCCGGTAAAGACGTTATAAAACATAACCGATCTATTTTAGGCAACACGCTGGAAGCATTCTTAGGGGCATTCTTTTTAGATAAAGGATATAATGCCACCGAAAAATTCATCATGAAGCGCTTTATTGAAGGCTTTATGGATGTTGATGCGCTGGAAGATGTTGATATAAGCTACAAAAGCAAACTGCTTAACTGGGCCAATAAAGAACGCCGCCTGCTAAAAATTGACTTTATTTTACCCGAAGCCGAAGCTGCCGACAAACCAGGCAAGCGCTACCATAGTGTAATAGTAACATTGGATGGTCGCCAAATATCTAACGGTATGGGCATATCTAAAAAAGAAGCCTCGGAAAATGCAGCCTTGCGTGCCGTAAAGCAGTTGGAGGAAGAGGGAGTGGTGTTTTCTTAGTTCGCAGTTGACGGTTCACAGTTGACAGTTGACAGTATTGTATGGTATATTTGCCTTTGATTAATCAGAAAGCTAACTGATTACCGACTACTATAAATGGACATTTCAAAGAAAAAGCCCCACTATAAACCCAATGCCCAACTACAGGCATACTTGCATAATACTGCACGGGTGTTGCCGTTGCCAACGTCGTACGACAAATTATTGGACTTTGATTATGCCCATCCGCTAACCGACAAAACAGGCCGCGATACGTTATGGGAAAGCGTGCATTATGCCCCCGAAAAGCAAGGCCCTATACATAGCGCACTAAAATTTATTTACGTGTTGCTTAAAACGGAAGGCGATACATCAGTTGCTGAGCATTTGGATGTGGATAGGGTTGATTATTGCACCTTTGGCAACTCGCAGCCGTTCCGTATTCGTATCATCAATAAGTACAACGACAACTACGATTATTTTTATGTAAAGCGTGCCGATGCTTCGCGTATTTATGGGTTAGAATTAGAACATTTACTATCGCCTAACCGAATTACCTTTTTTGTAGATGGTGATACCTTGATAGAAGAGCATATTGTGGGCATACCCGGCGACAGGTTTATTGCCGATTATTTGGAGTTGCCTGCCACCAACCGCATACGTATTGTAAAGGAATTTGTAAAGTTTAACGAGCGCTGCTTTATACGCCTGCTGGGCGATATGCGGTCGTACAACTATGTGGTAGATATTACCCCCGATTTTGAAAGCATACAATACCGCATTAGGGCTATTGACTTTGACCAGCAGAGCTACGAGGGCCGAAAAAACCTCTATCTACCCCAGTATTACAAAGAGAATAAGCCCTTGATTGATTTGGGTATGAAATTGTTAAACCCCGAAACTACGGCCC
>JANOCJ010000249.1:0-4736 GCA_031412115.1 Flavobacteriales bacterium | reverse complement strand
CTCCAGCTATAGGTATAAGGCGTTAAACCACCCGATACAGTGGCAGTTAATGCAGCCGTGGGGCTGTTGCTACAAATAAGTTGGTCGGGCCCGGTAGTTACTGTAAGTGGGGCAACATCATTTACATATACAGTAGTAGTAGAGGTAGAACATAAGTTATTTACAGTAATATCAATAGTTTCTTGTCCTTCATTATTACCATCATTAATAGCATCAATAACTATTTGTGCGCTGGTTTGCCCTGCGGGTATTGTAACCGATGTGGGGATGGTTTGATAATCGACACCGTTTTGTGCAGTACCGCCAATAATATAGTTAAAAGTAAAAGGGGCATTTTGTGCCTGCGGTATGCTAAAATTTAAATATCCGGGCAAACAACCTTCGTAAGCGCTGTTGCTGCTACCGTTGTAGCCCGATGCTGCCGAAACAGTAACGGCGTTACTCGAAAGGCTATTTTGCCCTAAGAATACCGCCGAATCAAAAATATGGTCGCCTGCATCGGCAATCATTAAGCGTAAAGTATAGGTCTGGCAAGGAACAACAGTTGCCGTAGCCGTCATTGTGGTGGTAAAACCATCAAACTGAATGGTTTGGCCGTTGTTATTGTTTACGTAGTATTGAGAGTAAGAGTTGTCATTAACGTTGTCAATAGTAATAGGGGTGCTTGTTCCCGGTACCAGCGCAATGTTAGACCAGAGTGGAAAACCCGGGCCCTGAATAAAAAACGCAAACGCATCATTAAAACCGGCGTTCACATATTCTGGATACTCTTCTGAAGCAAAAATATATTGAAAAGATACACTGGTCGACTGGGCTACAAATTCAAATTGCAGCATAGTACCGTCATAAGTTGTAGCGCCCGCTAAGCCATTCAACTGGGCAAAACCATTCAGGCCTAAGTTGGTGCCTGCGTTTGCTTGGTTGTTAGGCCCTATGGCGTTGTTGCGGTTGCCGGTGCTCAAAATAATACCGCCTGCCAAACCAAGGTTAGTGCCGTTCGCAGTAAATGAGCCTACCGCATTGGCAGCGCCTGTATAGGTAACGTTTGATACAGTTACACCGCCACCAACAAAAAACTGCTGCACCAACTGGGTATAGTTGGGGCCTGGCGGAGGGGCTGTAACTACTAACTGTGCACAAGTTTGGTTTACTGTAACAGTGCTAAAAAAAACAAGGCAAAGCAGGTATAAAGAGCGTAAAAAATTCTTCATAACCGGGGGTATTTAAGCCGCTATGCTCAGAGAGAACAGCGGTGGTTGTTTGGGTTGCTACTAAATTAGATTGCTTACATGGAGTATAATGGGCAGGTATGGGGGGTATATTGCGTATGTAAGAAATTGCATGTGTTTTAGTGCTTTTTACAGCTATATATACCTCAAATGCTTATCTAGTAAGGATGTTGACAGGATGATATATTGCACTGCCCATGTAGAAATAACGATGGGAAACCCTATTTTTGCTCAAAATTTTAATTGTGGGAAAGAACAAACTTGAGCGTTTTGCTGAATTAGAAACATTGCCGAATACACTGCAGCCAAAATTGGAAAATTGGTCGGATGTATTTGAACATAAAGGGCTTTGGAATACTAACGTTTTTAAAAACGACAACCCTATTGTGCTTGAAATAGGCTGTGGCAAAGGCGAATACACTATTGGAATGGGCAGGCAATACCCCGATAAAAATTTTATTGGTATTGACCGCAAAGGTGCGCGTATATGGCGTGGTGCTAAAACCGCGCACGAAGAAGGCATTAGTAACGTTCGTTTCCTACGCATCCACATTGATAAAATAGCCCAATTTTTTGCGCCCGGCGAGGTAAGTGAAATTTGGATTACCTTTCCTGACCCGCAACCACAAAAAAGCCGTATGCGTAAGCGTTTAACAGCCCCCGGTTTTTTAAACCGCTACAAAAATATTTTGGCTAAAGATGGTATTATCCACCTTAAAACCGATAGCCAGGCTTTGCACGAATATACCTTGGAAGTGATAGCCGAAGAAGGCCATAAGCTATTGTTCAGCACCAATAATTTATACCAAAACCCCGAGAACGAAAATGACCCTATTTTGGGTATAAAAACCTTTTACGAAACGATGTTTTTAGAGCAGGGTTTGCCTATTACCTATCTTAAATTTCAATTATCTTAGCTATTATTTCCCTTCTCCTTTAGGAGAAGGGTGTCCCAAAGGGACGGGATGAGGTAAAATGATAAAAAACCAAGACATATTCGATAGCATTTTTCAGGTAGCCCGCCTTATTCCTAAGGGCCGTGTTACCAGTTACGGTGCTATTGCGCAATATTTGGGCATGAAAAGCGGTGCCCGGATGGTTGGCTGGGCAATGCATGCAGCACCCTCGCAAAAAGAGGCTGTACCAGCACACCGTGTAGTAAACAGTCAGGGGTTACTTACCGGGCAAATTCATTTTATTCCCCATACCCGTATGCAGGAATTATTGGAGGCCGAAGGCATCGACGTAAAAAATGATAAAGTGCAAAATTTTAAAGAGGTATTCTGGAACCCGGTTACGGAGCTTGCGCTCTGAGGTGCTAGGTTTTAGCTTCTAGGTACTAGCAATATTAATTTATCAAAAAGCTTTTTACTAACCCCTAGAACCTAGCACCTAAAACCTATATTTGTATCATGAAAAAACTGCTTTTTACCCCCGGCCCTTTAACAACTTCTAAAACCGTTAAAGAAGCTATGCTGAATGATGTTGGCTCGCGCGATACTGCCTTTATTGAGGCTGTAAAATATGTGCGCAGCGAGTTGCTTGCATTAGCCGGAGTGAGTAAAGAGGATGGCTATGAAACCACTATTATCCAAGGCTCGGGTACTTTTGGTATAGAGAGCGTAATAAGCAGCGCAGTAGGCAAAAACGACACGCTGTTAGTATTGGTAAATGGCGCCTACGGCGAACGTATTGTGAAGATTGCAACCGTGCATAATATTAACCATTTGGTACTTCGTTTTGATGAAGACCAAATTGTGGATGCAAAAGCTGTAGAAACCTTTATAGCAGAGCATACTGAAATAACCCACGTAGCCTGCATACATAGCGAAACCACTACCGGTTTATTCAACCCCATAAAAGAAATTGGCGCCGTTTGCAAAGCCGCAAACAAGGTGTTTATTGTTGATGCTATGAGCAGCTTTGGCGGAGTGCAAATGGATATAAAAGACTGGAACATCGATTATATGGTTTCTTCGTCAAACAAGTGTATAGAAGGCGTTCCGGGTTTTGCTTTTGCGGTTATTAAGCGCAGCGAATTGGAGAAATGTAAAGGGCAGGCACGTAGCCTCGCACTTGATTTATATGAGCAATGGAATGGTTTGGAAACATCGGGCCAATTTCGTTTTACCCCGCCAACATTAAGCCTTATGGCGTTTCGTCAGGCAATGGAAGAGTTGAAGCAGGAGGGAGGCGTTGCCGCCCGCGAAACCCGCTACAAACAAAACAAACAGATATTAGATGAAGGGATGCTATCGCTAGGCTTTCAATTCTACCTGAATACCGATATCCAAGGCCATATTATTACCTCGTTTTTATACCCAACCGATGCGAAGTTCAACTTTGAGCGTTTTTACAGCAAGTTGAGCGAGCGCGGCTTTGTTATCTACCCCGGTAAACTAAGTAAAACCGATGCGTTCCGTATTGGTAACATAGGGCAAATTTTTCCTGATGATGTACGTGCTTTGCTAAAAGCTGTTGAAGAAATTTTAGCTGCCGAAGGTATTGTGCTGGCTGAGGCTAATGCGTAATAGTTGCGCCTATTATACATTATTCGTTATTCACTCTTAGTTATTCATTAATTTTGTAGTATGATTACGAATGAGAAAGTTTTAGAGGCGTTGAGTAACGTTATTGAGCCCGATTTAGGCAAAGACCTTGTTACCCTAAACATGATTGAGGATGTGAAAGTGGAGGGCAACAACGTGTCGTTTACCGTAGTGCTTACTACGCCCGCCTGCCCAATGAAGGATTTGATACACAATGCTTGTGTAAATGCCATAAAACATTTTGTATCGCAAGAAGCTGAAGTAACCGTGAATATGACCTCGCGTGTTACTACCAAGCGCGGCGATGAACGCCCAATGCTTTCGGGCGTAAAAAATATTATTGCCATAGCATCGGGTAAAGGCGGTGTGGGCAAAAGCACCGTATCGTCTAATCTGGCAGTGGCCCTTGCTATGCAAGGCGCTAAAGTGGGTTTGATAGATGCTGATATTTATGGCCCATCGGTACCTATTATGTTTGATGTAGAGCACGAACGCCCCCAAGGCAGAGAAGTGAACGGAAAAAACATGATTGTACCGGTAGAGAGCTACGGCGTAAAATTACTATCAATAGGTTTTTTTGCCGATACCTCACAAGCTATTGCATGGCGCGGCCCAATGGCTACAAGCGCCTTAAAACAAATGTTTAGCGATGCCGATTGGGGCGAGTTGGACTACCTTTTAATTGACCTTCCTCCCGGCACCGGCGATGTACATTTAACATTGATTACATCAGTGCCTGTAACCGGGGCTGTAATAGTAAGTACCCCACAACGTGTGGCCTTGGCCGATGCGCAGCGTGGCGTAGCTATGTTTGCCATGGGGCAGGTAAAAATACCAGTGTTGGGCATAGTTGAGAATATGGCCTACTTTACCCCCGCCGAACTGCCCGATAACAAGTATTATATTTTTGGCGAAGGTGGCGCACGCAACCTGGCTGAGAAACTGGAGGTGCCATTTT
>JANOCJ010000248.1:0-3084 GCA_031412115.1 Flavobacteriales bacterium | reverse complement strand
GGCCTATAAAGAAGAAGAAAACTGGCTTGCCGCTGCCGAATGGGCCGATAAAAATGGGGCCGATATCATCAACAGTTCATTAGGGTATACTGATGATTTATATTTTACTGAAGATATGAATGGCCGCGCCAGCCTTATTGGCCGTGCCGCTACTAAGGCGGTTAAAAAAGGTATTTTGGTGGTAAGCGCCGCCGGTAATGAGGGCATAGGCAAATGGGAAATTGTTGCATCGCCGGGCGATGTGGATAGTGTGCTTACCGTTGGCGCTGTTGACCCTTTTAAAGGTTACCATGCCGAGTACAGCTCATACGGCCCTAACCGCAACATGAAAATTAAGCCCAACGTAAGCGCGGCGGGTACCGTATTAAGTTTTGACCATAACCGCTTAGGCGTTGCCGATGGTACATCGTTTGCCAGCCCTTTGGTGGCAGGTTTTGCAGCCTGCGTGCTGCAACAAAATCCTGCCCTAAAAAATTACGAGTTGTATAGCCAAATTGAACAATCGGGTAGTTTGTATCCTTACTACGATTATGCCCACGGCTATGGGGTGCCACAAACCACCTACTTTTTGGGGCATAAACAAATTTTAGCACCAACCTTTGCAGTAACCAGTTCCAACGGTTATGTTAACGTAACGCTTGACAGTATTTACTTTAGCGCCGCAAAAGAGCTGAGCGATAAGTTGGTGTATTACCATATTGAAGGGCCGGATGGGATTTTGGAAAAATATTATGTAGTAAGGGCCGATAACCGCAACGTGTTGAATATTGATACTACTGAATATTTGGTAGGTTCTATATTGCGTATACACTACAGGGGCTATACTTACAAGTACCTAATTAAAGGTTCAGAATAGGCATGAAGAAACATTTACTCATATTATTTTTAGCTATAGTATCAAGCGCAAGCGCACAAGAGGTTTTGCTTGAGCGAGACCCTGCGGCCGATACTACTAAAGAGACCTTTGGCCCAAACCGCAAGCATTTTTTGCATGGCACAATGGCCGGCGGCATGGTTACAGGGCCTAAAAACCCCGGGGCGCGCCTTAAAACATGGGGCAATTATACCTTGGCATTGGGGCTGCGTTACAAATTGCGTATTAGCAACTATTATGCTATTGGTTTTGAAGGCAGCATAAGCACCATTACATGCAACATGCGGCAAGAGGAAGGCAAGTTTTTGCCCGATACCATTATGCACAAAAAAGAGCGCCTAAATTGGATGTTTTTAAACATAGGCTTTTTTAACCGCATAAACTTTTACAAGCGGGGCAATATTGTAGGCAATTATCTTGATTTAGGCATTACAGGCAGCTATTGTCCATCGTTTGTACATTTTACAATGGATAAAACCCCCGATGGGCGCACCTTGCGCATCCGCGAGCGCGGGTTAGATTATTTCAGCCCCTTCAATTATTCGGTATTTGCCCGGGTGGGTTTTAATAAAACAGCTATAACGGCATCGTGCCGCTTATCGTCGTTATTTAAAAGTGGGTATAATTATCCCAATATTGCTCCCGTTAGTATTACAATAGAGTTATCTATGTACTAATACCAAGCCTTTTGGCTACAGCCCGTTTATTTTACATGTAGTAAGTATTGGTTACTCACAAATATATGTTGGATAAAAGATGTAAAAAAAGTTGCCTTTTAGCTTGTTTTTTAAGAATAATACAGATAGAATTGCATTAAAATTATATATTATGAAAAAGGTATACTCTTTACTTATCGCAATATCATTATACGGCGCTGCTTCAGCTCAAATTGCCGCTTTGTCGCCACAGGTGTTTGCTTCCGCAGGCCAGTATGCCACTTCGCCAACGCTTACCTTATCTTACACTATTGGCGAGCCTATAGTAACAACCTTAACTGATATTAAACTTATATTGACTCAGGGCTTTCAACAACCTGAAGACGATTTTACCATATCGGTGCCTGAATTTGCAGGCCAATACGGCGTTATTAACGTATTCCCTAACCCGTTTACTGATATGTTAAACATATCAGTTGATACTGACAAACAACATGAACTGTACATCTATATGTACGACATGACCGGCCGTCAGGTACAATCGCAATTTTTAGCAAACCACCTTCCTGGCCAAAAACAATATTCAATAAGTACAAGCGGATTGGCCCAAGGTATGTATACCCTCACGCTGGTATCTGCCAACGGCGATTTTGTTAAAACAGTAAAAATTACAAAGGCTTTTTAAAGCCTTTTTTTATTTGTAATTATTCCATCTAACTATACAACCATCCAATTAATCATTTAGCATGAACAGAAAACTATTATCTGGTTTAGTTGCTGTATTCCTTTTTGTAGGAATGCTCCAAACGGCTTTTGCGCAGCCTGTTGCCCCTCCGGCGGGTATCAGCTACCAAGCTGTGGCTCGCAACCCTTCAGGGGCAATACTAGCCAATACAACATTATCATCGGTACGTATATCGGTTCTATCATCAATCAGCCCTGTAGCTATTGCTTACGAGGAGGTTCACAACGGCATTACTACTAACAGTTTTGGCCTGTTTACGTTGGTTATTGGTGGCGGTACCCCTACCGTAAATGGTGCATTTAACAACTTAGCGTCTATTACTTGGGGCACTTCAGAGCATTTTGCTAAAATTGAAGTAGACCAAGGCCAAGGCTATGTTGATATGGGAACGGTAAAGCTATGGTCTGTTCCATACGCCCTGTTTGCAGGCAATGCAACTAACCCGGGCCCTACAGGCCCACAAGGTCCTGCGGGCGCTAATGGTGCCAACGGTGCCAATGGTTTAGTTGGCCCAACAGGCCCACAAGGTATACAAGGCCCACAAGGTGTTACAGGTTCAGGCGGTGTTGGCCCACAAGGCCCTGCAGGAGCAAACGGAGCTACCGGTCCGGCAGGTGTTGCAGGCCCACAAGGCCCACAGGGTTTACAAGGCCCTGCAGGTGCAAACGGTGCTACCGGCTCACAAGGTGTTGCGGGCCCAGCTGGTGCTAACGGCGCTACAGGCCCGGCAGGTGTTGCAGGCCCACAAGGCCCGCAGGGTTTACAAGGCCCAGCCGGTGCTGATGGCGCAGTTGGTCCACAAGGTCCGG
>JANOCJ010000247.1:0-7907 GCA_031412115.1 Flavobacteriales bacterium | reverse complement strand
ACGCCGTAGGTAACACTACTGCCGCTACAGGTAAAGGTTTTGCCATTGCATCAGCCGCTTTAACATCGTTGGCCTTGTTTGCAGCCTTTGTTGCTACCGCAGGCATCAACGCTATTGATATTTTTAAAGCCGACGTTTTAGCCGGTTTATTTGTTGGGGGTATGATACCGTTTATCTTCTCGTCTTTAGCTATTGCAGCCGTAGGCCGCGCAGCTATGGCCATGGTACAAGAGGTACGTCGCCAGTTCCGCGAAATTCCGGGCATTATGGATTACACAGCTAAGCCTGAGTATGAAAAATGCGTTGAAATTTCTACCAAAGCCTCTATCCGCGAAATGATTGCCCCAGGCGCTATTGCCTTGTTAACCCCTGTGCTTATTGGTTTTACCCTTGGGCCTGAGGTATTGGGCGGCTGCTTAGCCGGTGTAACTGTATCGGGTGTGTTAATGGGCTTGTTCCAATCAAACGCCGGTGGCGCTTGGGATAACGCTAAAAAATCGTTCGAGAAAGGTGTTATGATTAACGGCGAAATGTTCTACAAAGGTTCTGAGCCACATAAAGCTGCCGTAACCGGCGACACTGTTGGCGACCCGTTTAAAGACACTTCTGGCCCTTCAATGAACATCCTTATTAAGTTAATGTCTATCGTATCGTTAGTTATTGCCCCACACATTGCCGGCATACGTGCCAACAACGGTGGCGCCGAAGCTATGGATGCCTGCAACGGCCACAAAATGGAGCATTGCGCTACAGCGGCTGATTGCAAAGACATGGCTAAATGCTCATCTACCGCTTGCCCTTACGAAGCTAAAGCTACTGCTGATGCAAAAAGCGCTTGCTGCAAAGGCGAAGACGCTGCTGCCGCTACCGGTTGCTGCAAAGACGGCAAAACTTGCGAAGGCATGACCAAAGAAGAATGCAACAAAGCCAACGGCTCATCATGCACCAACCACGGCGCTAAAGATTGCTGTGGTGCTAAAGGCGAAGAAGGCGAAAAACATATGTAATTCCCCGTCACACTGAGTTTGTTAAAGTGTGATATAAGAATATAGAAAAGCCCCATTCTGAAAAGAGTGGGGCTTTTTGTTTGGCCTCACCCCATCTGCTTCTGCGAAGCAGCCACCCCTCTCCATAAAATGGAGAGGGGAAAGCCGTAGCGAAGCTGCGGCAAGGGAGAGGTTAAAAAGGAATACTATCTTTACTCTCTATGAAACCCTTCCACCTCTTCATAATCCTCACCCTCGCCATCTCATCCTGCAAGGATAAAAAGAAAGATACCGATAACCCGGATAACCCGCTAACGGATATAAACAACACCAAAGGCTATGGGTTGCTAAATAAGGTTAAAGGCATCTGGAATGGCCCTGTAACATCAACCACTGCGCTTGGCAGCTACCCCGAGTGGATAGTTGATTTTAGGCCCATTGCTGCAAGCCAGGTGTCGGCTAAAAATGAGTTGGATACGCTCAACGATATCCACATGTCGTTTTTTGTGGCTTTGTATAACAATGAATACAGGCTGGCGTTTCGCAATGGCGGCTCTTTTGTAGGTATGAAGCGCGTATCGTACTTTTTGGCTGATAGCGTGAAGGAAGAACAGGGCCAATCGTACTATCGTTTTTCTGAAGTGATAAAAGGCACACAGCGCGCCTATACCGAGGTGGTTTTTAAGCAGGATAGTATGATACTAAAATCGTACACCAACAAATACAACACCCAAGCCCAGCCTACGTTGCACATGACGTGGAAAGCTAAGTTGCAGGACAGTACATCATGCGCAGCAGCAGTGGCACAGTTTAGCTATCCGCAAAAAACATTGGCTAAAGATTTCTCTACCACCTTTACCAATCAAGCCGAAGCGGTGTATTTCTCCTTAGCGTCTGACCCTTACCCCGAAAGCGCCCAACCCTATTTGGGGCAGTCCAATATCACCTATAGTTTTTCGGGTGCATTTACTCCTAATCCTACAAAAAATGTGTTTTTAATTATTACTACACAGCCCTTAATAAGCGGCTTTAGCCTGAATTTGGCTAACTATAAATACCGCTCGCGCTATGTTATTTTACCATCCAACAAACCCAATTTTACCTTTAACTACATGCACCCCGGCACGTATTATTTATATGCATTGTATGATAATGATGGTAACCAAAACATTAGCAGTGGCGACTGGGTAAGCACTACCAACACTACGTTTGCACTGAGTGCGCAAGGAACAGTAAATGCTGCTACGCAAATTAATTTTACCATTCCGTAACACGTTAATTTAAGAGCAATATCAGTCAATTACTTAAGTGTGTAAATGCCTTTAAAGCACGCCGGGGCTTAATATTTGATAGCGCAGTAGCCCTTAGCTGATTATCTTTAACTAACTCCATTTAATAAAGGCGCATGAAACACGAAGAGGTTGAAATTTTATTGGTTGAAGACAATATGCACGATGCGGAAATGACCACCCGTGCGCTGCGTAAAAACAACATTGTACAAAGTATTTACCATGTAAAAGACGGCGCCGAGGCGTTAGACTTTTTGTTTGCCAAAGGCCAATACAGCAACCGCGATATTAAAAATACGCCTAAGATAATTTTGCTCGATTTGCGCATGCCTAAGGTTGACGGCATACAGGTATTAACCAAAGTAAAAGCCGCGGCCGAAACTAAGCATATACCCGTTATTGTGCTCACCTCATCTAAAGAAGACCCCAACATGGAAGTGTGTATTGGCCTGGGGGCTGCCAATTTTATAGTAAAACCTGTTAACCTTGAAGGCTTTATACGCGTACTAGCCGAACTTAAAATGTACTGGCCTGCGTTAGATAATTAAGCTTGGCTTTGCCTAACCATTTTACGCCCTTTTATAAATAAGAAAACCGCCAAGGCTATAAATACTACTATGCCTATTATACGCCCGGCTATATAGCCCATGTCATATGCGCTATTGCTTGCAAGACCCATAACAACAGGTACTTGGTTAATAGTGCCCATTAAAATAAGTGCACTTAGCACCAATAATACTATGCCGGTTATTCTCTTTGTCATGTTATTTATGTTTGGTGTAAAGGTTGCTGCCCCTTACAATTAAAAAAACAGCTATTGCTAAACCTATACAAGCGCCTATAATAGTATGGCCTGCCTGAGGTGCGCTTATCCGGTGGCTGAAGGCTTCTTTTAAACTTCCCGGCAGATTTAAAACAAGTATAGCGCCAATTACAATCATTATAATTCCGGTATCTTTCTTCTTTTTATTGGCCATAGCAACAACTTTGTGCGACTAAAATACATAGGATTTTAATCTACAAGCTAATTACCTTTGCTTTATGTTTACAATAAAGCGTACGTATTTATTGCTGCCACTGGTTGTGCTGGTTTGTGTTGCCCTGCAAGCACATAGGCATTTACCGGAGGTAAAGCGGTTTGATTTAACAATAACGAATACTGCCATTGCCGATACTGTAACCTGCGCTATAATGGGCGATATAAGCAATTTAAACCGGTGGAAACCCTACACTGATGTTGTAGTACGGCTTGATTTGGATAGGGCATATTACTATGCTACACCCGATACTGCCGGACACTTTGAGTTTATTGGACTGCCTGCGGGCAAGGCTAAGTTAATGGTGGTAAAAAATGATGTTCGATACAAGGTTAAACAGCCTGTAACCCTCAAAGGCTCCGGTTGGTATGTATGGGCAAACCTTAGCCCCGTATATAAAAAATAATATGCCCCTTCGCGTAGATACTATACCCTTTTGGCTAAAACCCTTTTACTTGCTGTGGGCCTACGCAACTGCGGCGTATAGCTACGGCTTAATAAAGCTGTGGCGGCTTACCGTGCGCTTTAAATGGGAAGATGAGGCGCTGATGGAGCAACACCCCAACAACATTTATTGCATTTGGCATAAAAACCTCATTATGAGCTTTATGCTAACGTTTAAAAAGCCCAAAAGCCGCGTAGATGTTTGGATGAACCACCCGGCCTGGTTTATGAAACCCATACATATAATACTGCAGTGGAAAGGCGTACATAAGCTAATACTGGGCAGCAGCGGCAACAGTGGCCGCGAGGCGAAGCAAGGCGTAGAAGCTTATCTGCGCAAGGGTTTTAGCACCAGCATGGCGGTAGACGGGCCTGCCGGGCCACGGTTGGTAATGAAACACGGCGCTATGCAAATGGCGTTAGCAACCGGCGTACCCATTATTTGTATTGAATACCTGCCGCGCCACCACTGGGTTTTGCCTACGTGGGATAAAAAAGTAATACCCATACCCTTTACTACTGTAAGGGTAAAAGCCCACGGGCCATTTTACGTTACAAAAGCCAACTACGATGAGGTAGCTAAGTTGGTAGAGGCAAATATGTGATTTACCAATCTTCTTAATCATAAAACAATCACAAAAATCTGAAGTAGGTTTTTCTACTAACATTGCCGCAGTTTTCTTTCAACAAAAATTAGTGTTAATTATAATCCCTAAAAATGCATCGTTTTTAGTGCGAAAAAAAGCGTTTTTAAACTGTTTTTCATTGTTTTTAATCAAAAAAGCATCATAAAATGCACCTTTTTATACCAAAAATTGCGTTTGAGGATTAAACTTTAAACGATTAGGGGCTATACTTAGCGCTATTATTTTGCAATAATTACCCGCATTTTATCACTGATTTTTGGGCACAAAAAAACGGCAGATTTTATCTGCCGTTTTAATTTCTTTCAAAGGGTGTTTGTTACTTCAATTCGCAGGTGGTAGAACCAATGGCGTAACCATCGCAATACACATCTACACTGTATTTACCTTTAGGCATATCTTCTTTGCCAAAGTACATACAAATATCTACTGCTTTGTTCTCATAATCAACGTCTTTCTTAGCAGAGTATACCATTGCCTGGCCTTCGCTAGAGGTAAAAGTACTTTCGTTGCCGGTAGCAAGTACTTGGCCCGATGGGTCTTTTACAACCATATACAAAGTGCGGCTTCCGCCTTTGGCAATAGGGTTTTCAAGCAATGTAAAGCAGGTACGTATTTTGTTGCTACGTTTGGCTTTGCTAGTAGCATTTTCTTTACCGCTTTTGGTAACCTTAATGCCCTCAGCCATAACCTCGTAGGCACGTAAACGCGAACCCATGTCAACAGTGCTGGCAAGTTGCTCGTTTTGTTTGTTAAGTCCGTCAGCCTCAATTACTTTCTCATCAAAGTCTTTTTTCAACTTAACATTGGTTTCGGTAAGCTCAATGTTTTGGTCTTCAAGGTCCTTAATGCGGATAAGTAGCTCATCCTGGCGTTTACGAAGGTTTTCAGCTTCGGCTTTGAATTTTTTATAGTTGCCGTTGCTTGATGATAGCTTTTTAAGTAAGTCTTCAACTTTGCTGCGTTCTTCGCCCAAAAGGTTTTTAGCTTCAGAGTTAGCGGCAAATAAAGAGTCGTAAACAGCTAGTTGCTTGTCTAGTTCAGCTTTAATTGCGCTTTTTTCATCTACAGTTTTTTGGCCTTCTTGTGTTAATATTACTACCTCTTTTTGGATTTCGTTGTTGCTATACAACAAATAACCGTTTACGCCCAGAGATATTGCTAATACTGCAAAAAGGATGATAACAAGGGTCTTGTTGTTAGACCTGTTGTCGTTATTTACGTTGGTTTCCATTATAATTTATATTGAGTTTCTTATAGAATAATTATGCTTGCCAAATTGTTCATTTCAGTGATAAGTTTGATGTAGCTACGCGCTCTCCCATGTAGTATACCTCAAATTTATAGGTGCCTTTTTCAAAACCTTTTTTGCCACTAAAGCTGTATACGCAAGTTTCTACATTTTCGTTCTCATAAAGTACAGATGCCTTGGTAGTGTAGTTAAGCGTGCCATTAGCTTTGGTGGTAACCTCGCCCGACGAGCCGTCTTCGCTCTTCACAACCTGCCCCATTACGTCCAATACACGTATGTAAAAATCTTTATAACCGGCTTTTACCAGTGTGTTTTTGGCCACTGTAAAGCAGCAACGCAACTTATTGGCCTTGCGGGCCTTGGTAGCAATAACCTCGCTATTGCCTTTTACCTGTATAGCATCGGCTTTAATGTGGGCAACGGTAAGCACAGCGCCTTTTTCAATGGTAGAGTTAAGGTCGGCAATGGTTTTGTCATAGCCCGATGATTTATCTTTTTCAATCTCCAAATCGCTCTTAATCTTAATGTTATCAAGGGTTAGCAAGCGGTTGTTTTCCCTAAGCGAATCTATCTGCATAATGTAATCATCCTGACGGCTTTTTAGCAACGCTATCTCATCGCGCAATGCTTTAGAACCACCGCCAGTGCTTACAGTGCCGCTATTTCCGCTGTTTCCGGCTTGCCTTAGCTGTGTTTCAAGCAAAACAATACGGTCTTTTTCGGCTTTAAAAAGGCTGTCTAGCCCGCCATATTGTGCCGCAAGCGAATCGTAGCGCTGGGCAAGGCTTGCCAACTCATGGGTTAGCGAGTCGTTTTGGGCGGTATGCAGCTTAGAGTAGCCCGATGTATCGCCAGAGCAAGCATCAAGCTTTTTTTGCAACGTCATACTATGCCAGCCCAAAAAGCCCGATAACAGTACCAATACAGCCACTAAGGCTATTAAAATAATAGGCAGAACGCTTTTTTTATCCTGCTGGTTGTTTGTTTCTTCCATTTTTGTTCTTTATAAAATAGACTGCTAGTTACAAATTAATGTAATTTTAAGCCAAAGAAACAGTTTTTAACTGGTTGTTTTACACACACCGTTATGTTAAAATACCTACGTGCCCTATTTTCTTTGTTTTACCCCAATGTTTGCATGGCCTGCAACGGTACGCTGGCCGCGGGCGAGGATTTAATTTGCATAGGTTGCATGGTGGGTTTGCCCAAAACACAATTTCATACCGATGCCAACAACCCCGTAGCACAAGCCTTTTGGGGCCGTGTGCCTTTGCATGCCGCTGCGGCCTACTATTATTTTGAAAAAGGCGGCAACGTGCAGCACTTGCTACACAACCTAAAATACAACGGGCAAAAGGCATTGGGCCAAAAAGTGGGTATGCTATATGGTAGCGAACTGAAGGAAAACGACTGGTTTGGTACCGTAGATAAGGTATTGCCGGTGCCTTTGCACAAGCGCAAACAACGCCAGCGAGGCTACAACCAAAGCGAATTTTTTGCGGTAGGTATGGCTACTGCGCTGGGTGCACATACTGATACTACAACCCTAATAAAAACCATAGCTACCCAAAGCCAGACAAAGAAAAGCCGCGCCGAACGCATTGCTAACGTAAAGGAAGTATTTAAGCTAAACAACCCCGATAGCCTTAAAAACAAACATGTTTTGTTGGTAGATGATGTAATAACCACCGGCGCTACCATTGAGGCTTGCGTAAATGTATTGGCCCAAGTTGAGGGAATAAAAATTAGCGTGGCGAGTATTGCGTATGCGCGGTAGGCAATACCAACATTACCACCTATGGCCTATTACACTTGGCTTAAGTATAAATTTTATTTTTGTTTTTTTCAATTGACATGGAGATTCAATTCTGATTCTTTTTCCCAAAAATTTATCTGGTACCGCGGCAATTTCGTAGGTATCATCACATAGTAAATCAAAATGCAATACACCTAAAGAATCAGTCTTTTGAAGAATATTTACCCCGCTTTTAGATGTTATTCTTATAGCGCAATAAGAAATAGGTTTTCGTTTTTTATCAAAAACTGAAATAACAATACTTTTCTTTACAATGGATTGCCCATATAAAGGCATTAACAGACTTAATAGTAGGCCTGTCAGGATTATTATTTTAGCATTATTCATATGTAAAGTCGTATGACACCTTAATCCTTATAAATAAGCTTGCCCAGCCTAAAGCGGCCGGCGTATTCGCCGTAAATAATAATTACATCATCGTTGGCGCGGTACGATAAGC
>JANOCJ010000246.1:0-15318 GCA_031412115.1 Flavobacteriales bacterium | reverse complement strand
CAAAAACCGCGCGGGCCTTAATGAAGAACTGGCACGTACGCTTTACATGGAGCGCATCCGCGTTACCCAAACCCCTTGGAAGGCCGACAAACCCGACGAGAAAGCCTTTTGGAGCGGGATAAAAAAGAGTATGCAGCGCATTCCGCCCGATGGTATTGCGCCCGATGGAAAGGATGAGTTTGCTATTTTGGATAAGATTGTAGACCGCTACTCGGAAGAGATTGCCGGTAATTTTGATATTACCGCCTATAATTTTGCCAAAAGTTTTACCACATTTGGCTTTGCCCGCTTATTAAATTCGTGGAATGTATTTGGCGTAAAAACCTTGCGGGGATCTCGCAGGGAGCTTCACGATAAAATAAAACTGGTTGGTGCGCTTGATGAAATTCGCCACCTAGCTACCAAAGGCACAGTAATAATGGTGCCAACCCACTTTAGTAATATTGATAGTATTTTAATAGGTTGGGCTATACAGAGTTTAGGCTTGCCGCCGTTTTTATATGGAGCAGGCTTAAACCTATTCGGTATAAAATTGCTGGCCTTTTTTATGGGGAGGTTGGGTGCATATAAAGTAGACAGGCGAAGAAAAAACGCCATCTACCTTGAAGCGCTGAAAGCCTATTCTACCTTAGCTTTAAGGCATGGGGCTAATAGTTTGTTCTTTCCCGGTGGTACACGGTCGCGTTCGGGTTCTATCGAATCTAAACTAAAACTGGGTTTATTGGGAACAGCTTTTGAGGCCCAACGCCTTAATTTTATTGATAACCCCAACGAGAAAGCCAAAAAAATATTTGTAGTGCCCGTTGTCTTCAACTACAACTTTGTGTTAGAAGCACCATCGCTGATAAATGAGCATTTAAAACGCTCGGGGCAAGAGTTGTATTACGATGAAAACCGCAGCGGTTCATCATCTATCAACCTGATAAAATTCTTATATAAATTTTTAACCGTAGGCGGCGAAATGTCTATCAGTTTTGGGCAGCCTATGGACTTGTTTGGCAACGATGTAACGCCCGAAGGTAAGAGCATTGATAAACACGGCAACGAGGTTGACATTATGCGCTATTTTGTAGCCAACGCTATTATTACCAACGACCCGCAGCGCGATGCCGAATACACCCGTTTGCTGGGCGAAGAAATTGTAAAACGCTACAAAAAAGAGAATATGGTTTTCCCCAGCCATTTGGTAGCTTTTACAGCATTTGAAATTATTAAGAAACGGTACAAAAAGCTTGATATATACTCGCTATTGCGCTTGCCCGAAGATGACCAACAAATTGCCCACGATGAGTTTTTTGTGGTGTTTGAGCGCCTGATGGGCATTTTAAAAACCATGCGCGATGAAGGAAAAATACGGTTGGACGATGACTTTGACCGTATGGACACTAAAACCATGATAGCCGAAGGCATACGCAACAGCGGCATTTACCACCCCTTGCGCCCTATAAAGCAAACCGAAGACGGCAGCATAGCCACCGACGATTTTAACCTATTGTATTATTACCACAACCGACTGGAAGGATATGGACTATCAAAGCACGTTTAGCCGCAATATGACCGTTGGTGTGGTAGGTTCGGGCAGCTTTGGCCTGGCCCTGGCTAACCTGTTGGCGCATAACCGTGATGTATTGTTATTCTCGCGCCGCAAAGAGGTGGCAGATAGCATCAACCAAAACCACGAGGTTTACGGTAAAAAATTAAATACCCGCATACACGCCACCAATACCATTACCGACCTTACGGAGGAATGCACGTTGCTATTCCCCGTAGTATCATCGTTAGGGTTTAGGACAGTTATACGCGGTATGGCGCCGCATTTACGTCCCGACCATATCATTATACACGGTACTAAAGGTTTTGACATACAGACGGACGTACAAGGCTTAACAGCAGAGTCGACACTATCGCGCAGCCAAATACATACCATGAGCGAGATTGTGTTGCAGGAGACCGTTGTAAAGCGCGTAGGTTGCCTTGGCGGCCCTAACCTTGCGGCCGAGATTATGGCCGGTAAACCGGCTGCTACAGTTGTAGCCAGCAGGTTTGAAGAAGTAATTAAAGAAGGGCAGAAAGCCCTGCGTAGCAACGTTTTTCAGGTATATGGCAGCTTTGATATTACAGGTGTTGAGATAGCAGGTGTTATGAAAAACATCATCGCCATAGCATCGGGTGCCTTAAGTGGTATGGGTTTGGGCGATAATGCCCGGGCCTTGCTTATCTCTCGCGGCATGGCCGAAATGATATACATTGGCAAAGTAATGGGTGCTGATAGTCGCGCGTTTATTGGCCTTGCCGGTGTGGGCGATTTAATTGCCACCGCCAACAGCCCGCTGAGCCGTAACTACAATGTAGGTTACAGGCTTGCCAAAGGCGAAAAGTTAGATGATATTGTAAAGAGCATGACCGAGGCTGCTGAGGGCATCAACACTATAAAAGTGGCCAAGGCTTTGGTAAATAATTACAAGGTGCGCGCCCCTATTACCGAGGCTTTGTACCGCATTATGTACGGCGATTTGGACGTGGAACGCGCCTTAAACTTCCTAATGGAGTATCCGCTGAATTATGATGTGGATTACCTTTAGTTCCTAGTTGCGAGTTCTTAGTTCTTAGTTCCTAGTTAAGTAGTTGGTAGTCAGTAAAAAAGTTCCCCGGCTTTCAGCCACCCCCTCAAGAGGTGAAAGAAATCTCCCTCTGTGAGAGAGTACCCCGAAGGGGGGAGGGAGTTTTAACTAATAACTTCAATCACCTTACCCTGAGCAACTTCATCTGGAAATGTTCCTATTCTGAATTCAGTTCCTGTTTCAATTCTACCGGTTAAAAATTCTCTCTCTATAATCCGCATTTTAATTAGCGTTGACTTACCAATTTCTATATTTTCATTTAGCAATTCAATTTCAGAGGGGGTAGATACTTTATCTCCCAGAAGCCAAAAAGACAACCTTAAACCATTCTTAATTGGGAAATTGACCCATCTTTTTCCCTCTTCCAAAAAAAGTATTTCAGCAATAAATTCCTTCATAAAATATATTGTATTTTAAGTGCTAGTTTTTCTAAACTCTAAAACCTAACACCTACTTCTTCTTGGCCTCTACCTCATCAATTTTGCTTAGCAGCCAGTTAAGGTCGGCAACGCGCTTGCTTTCGGTAACCTCTTTGCGCAGGTCTTCTAAATTAACACGGTTGCTGCCGTGGCGGGCAGTTACTAAGCGGCGGGCATAGCCAATAAGGTTTGAGTATACTTCGCTTTGGTATTCCGATATCAGCTTATTACGGCGCAGGTAAATTTTAAACGCATCGAACAGTGAGTATAAAGCATCTTCTTCGCCCAGCTCGTAGTATGTTTTCAGCAGCAACGATTTTGCATCCAAATGGTAGTACACATCGGTAAACTCCACTTTCAACAAGGTCTTCAACGTCTTATCGTATTCCTTGCGGAAGAAATGGTACCAAGCCATGCTGTATGCATGGGCATTGTCGCGTATAATAGGGTCAAGCCTGTCTTTTTGATTTTGAATAAAATCGTGCGCAAACTCAAACTCGCCAATGCGTAATGATACTGTTACGATGTTTTTAAAATCGTGCGGAGAAAGGTAGCCGCTCTCAAATATCAAACCGGTAGCCAACAGGGTTTTATTCAACTCAAACAACTTGCGCAAAAAATCGGCATTGCCGCTGTTTATCTGCTTAATACAGTAGTTTTGGGCAAAGGCATACATATCGCGCACCTCAGCCGGAGGGAATTTATTGCGGTGCTTGGCAATAAGTTCCATCAACAGGTCATAATTTTCGTGGTGGTCATTATCGGCCAGTGTGCGTAAAATAACCACATAAATATGTATGGCCGGAATTTCTTCAAAGCCGCGCTTCTCTAAATAAGGCAATATCTGTTCAAAAATAGACAGGCGGTAATCTACCTTCAGTATATTTTTGCGGTTTATCATTTCGCAGTAATACTTTAGGTTTTTGGCCAAGTAAAATATCTCCAGGTTATCAATCAACTCCTGCAGGCTGCTATCAATACTGCGGTTGTTTTTTACTGATGTATACAAGTACGATTGTTCATTAAACAGGTAATCGTAAAAATAGTATTCACTATCAGTATAGCCCGCCTTGTTAATCATGGTATGGGCTTCTTCCAAATGCTGGGTAAAGTATTTATCAGCGTTACGCTCGCGCAGGCTTTTTAGCAAAAAATATTTCTGCTCATTGGGGTTGCGCAGGTACTCATCTACCGACAAAAAGCCCTCTAGCAGCAAGGTTAAATCACTCAAAACATAACGCAGCTTAGCCTCATTATACTTTTCGGTTTTACCAAACAGCTTGCTGTACACATGTTCGCGTGTAAACTTAGGGTTTTCGTAGTTGGGGTGAAACGGCTTAATAGCTTCCATCAACTCGCAAACCTGCTTGTTGCGGTTAAAAAAAGGCGAGTTTACGTACTGCTCAAAGCTTTTAAACTCCTTCGCACTTAATGCGGCCAGTATTTGTACTAGTTTGGTATTGAGCATGGCGGTAAAAGTGTTTCATTCAGTTATATATGCTTCGCAAAGTAATTGCTTTGTTTTTAGTTTATCGAAACATTTTTTGCCTTTTATCGGAAAAATCGTCCGTTTTCGGCACAGGTGTTCGGTTTTAGTGTAGTTGTTAGTTCTTGGTTCCTAGTTATTAGTATTATACTTTCGCCACACGCCACTTCCCCACTCGCCACTTTTTACTAGCTTCGCACACTAAAATAACCCAACACCCGTTTTAGCCTAGTGTTTAACCCCACATACATACAACGCACTATAGTATTGCTTTTTAGCGTATTGTTTTGCCTGGCCGCCAATGCACAGCAGCCGGCAGATACTACACAAAAAAAGCTGGATGAAATGCGCGGTAAAAAAGGCAAGGGCAATACCAACCCTACAGAGGTTATTGTTACCGGCACCGATTCTACCCAAATAACTAAGCCTGATAGCGCCGCTGTTGTAAAAGCCCTTACTGATACGGCTGTTATTAAAACTACAAAACACTCGCCGCGCAAGGCAACACTAATGTCTACCCTATTACCTGGCTTGGGGCAGGTATACAACCGTCAGTGGTGGAAGGTACCCATTTTATATGCCGGCTTTGGTGGCGTTATCTACGGAGTAGCCTTTAACACCAATTATTTTAAAGATTTTAGGGAGGCTTATAAAATAAGGCTTACCACGGGTAACGATAAATACGTAGGTAAATATACCAACGCCAACCTAGAAGAATTGCAACAATACTACCGCCGCAACCGCGATTTATGCTACATTATTTTTGTAGGCGTATATGTGCTAAACATACTGGATGCCAATGTTAGCGCCCATTTATTTGATTTTGACGTGAGCGATGATTTAAGCATGCGGTGGCAGCCCAGTATATTAACGGCAAATAGTGGACAAACTGTTCCGGCGCTATCATTATCGCTACGGTTTAAGTAATATTTTAGCCTTCTAAATGAAAATAGCACTAATAGGATATGGCAAAATGGGCCGCGAGATTGAGCAAATAGCTTTGCAGCGCGGGCATACCATTAGCCATAAAATAGATGTAGACAGTAAAGATTTGCTACAGCCCCAAAGCCTACAGCAGGCCGATGTGGCTATAGAGTTTACATCGCCCCATACAGCGGTTGAAAATATTAAAGCCTGTATTGAGGCTACCGTACCCGTAGTGGTAGGTTCTACCGGCTGGTACGATAAGTTTGAAGAGGTAAAAGCCTTGTGCGAAACCAAAAACAGCACCCTGTTTTATGCCACCAACTTTAGTTTGGGGGTAAATATATTTTTTGAACTGAATAAAAAACTGGCGCAGTTGATGAACACTGCCGGTGGCTATGAGGTAAGCGTTACCGAAATACACCATACCGCCAAGCTTGATGCCCCCAGCGGCACGGGTATTACCATAGCCGAAGGCATTTTACAAAACTACCCCCGCAAAAAACAGTGGATAAATACCGTTGGCGATGAGCCTATTGCCCACGGTGCTGATGATTTATGGATAAAATCATTACGGATTGACCCTGCACCGGGTACGCATGTGGTTGAATATAAATCGGATGTTGACCGTATTGAGATAACCCACGAAGCGTTTAGCCGCAAAGGCTTTGCGTTGGGCGCCGTTTTAGCTGCTGAATACAGCGCTGGCAAAAAGGGCATTTATACCATGAAAGACTTGTTAAACCTATAACATTAAAATAAAAACCTAATGGTTGTTAACCTTATAATTACCCTTGTACTGTACGTAGGCCTGCACATTGGCTTATGGAAACTGTTTGAAAAAGCCCGCTACAAAGGCTGGCAATCGCTGGTGCCCATACTGGATTTATGGATATGGATGAAGATATTGAAAAAGCCCTGGTGGTGGATTTTGATATTGCTTATACCGGGTGTAAACGTGGTTATGTTTTGGGTGATATTGTGGAACACTGCCGAGTGTTACGGTAAAGACAGTACGCTGGAAAGGCTGTCGGCTGTGTTCTTCTTCCCCATAGTATTGCCTATGTGGGGGCTTGATGCTAAACTGAAATTTTTGGGCCCTGATACCGGCCGTAAAAAATCGACCGGCGAAGAATGGCTAGAGGCCATTGTTTTTGCTGTAATAGCAGCTACTATTATCCGTACCTTTTTTATAGAGGCGTTTCAAATTCCATCATCATCAATGGAAAAAAGCCTAATGGTGGGCGATTATCTTTTTGTAAGCAAAGTTAGCTACGGCGCACGCTCGCCAATGACGCCCCTTACCGTGCCTTTTACCCATAGCTTAATGCCGTTTACGGATGATGTTCCCTCGTACATACAGGCGGTAATGCTGCCTTACTTCCGTTTACCAGGCTTGGGCCACGTAGAGCGCGGCGATGTGGTAGTATTTAACTTTCCCGAAGGTGATACTGTTGCCACCAAACACTCTAACGAAACCTATTACCAGCTATTGCGCACCGAAGGGGTTATGAGTTACCTGCAAGATACCTTTAAATACAAAAGCAAAAGCAATGCGTACCTAGAAAATGTGGGCCGAAACGTACTTAAAAACAACAAGCGCGAATATGGTAAAGTACTATACAAACCTGTTGACAAACGTGACCATTATGTAAAACGTTGCGTGGGCTTGCCCGGCGATAAGCTAGAGATACGTGACGATACCTTAATTGTAAATGGCGAAGTACAGCCCTTCCCTACCAATTCAGAATTACGCTACTCTGTAGCTGCACCTAGCAATAACGACCTGCGCAAACTAGGCAGCACCAACGAGGATATTGTACGTATATACAAACAAGGCGGCGGCCTGCCTATTCCATTTAGCAAGTTGGAAGAATACAAAAGGATAGCTAAAGTAAGGGGCAAAATAGAACACCGCCCCGGCGATTTATCGCGTGCTGTGCTACCGCACGATACAACCTTGGCTAACTGGACAGTTTCAGACTTTGGCCCTATACAAATACCCAAAAAAGGCGAAACGGTTGAACTTACCCCCCTTAATATGGCTATGTACCGCCGTTGCATTAGCGTATATGATGGTAACAAGCTGGAAGAAAAAGAGGGCAAAATATTCATCAACGGACAAGAAGCTAAATCGTACACCTTTCAGCAAGATTACTTTTGGATGATGGGCGATAACCGCCACGGCTCGTTAGATTCTCGCTACTGGGGCTTTGTACCTAACGACCATGTGGTGGGCAAGCCGGTATTGGTGTGGCTATCTATGGACCCTGATGGCCGTTTCCCAATGAACATCCGCTGGAACCGCCTAATATCACTAGTAAATAAAGATGGCACCAGCCGCTCGTATGCCATCCATTTATTAATACTGATAGGTTTGCTTGTTGGCTTAAACAGCCTATACAAACACGGTAAGCTGGATTTTATTAAGAGGAAGAGGTAAGCTCTTACTATACTTTTTCAAAAGCCCCGAAAGGGGCTTTTTTGTTGGGTTAATTTTCTCCCCCTCCTGAGGGCTTTGATATACAAGAAAGGACTTAGCTAATACAGGTTAGGTGTTTATCCCCTTGTGTAGGTTAGATAATGGAGATTGTTCAAGGTAGTTTTGTTTGGGATGGAGATGGCTATGTTTTTATTGCCTCGCCCGATGGTCGCTATTCGGTTATGATATATCCGTCAGCTACATAAGGTCTAAACGGGTCTCTTGTTGCTATCAACGCTGGCGGCACTTGACCCAATATGCCAACAGCCAAGACAAACTTAATATCCTTCCCGTGTTTTAGTTTAAAGTCGTCTAACTCTTGCTTGTTATATTGCAGGTTATCTAATTTTACTGTGTCGGCTGTCGCCTTTGCTACTAATGCAAATGATAATACGCTGTTAGATTTGACCGTTAACACAACCGTTGTTTCTTTATTACTAAAGTTATCTAACAGTAAATTATATCCCTCTGCCGCTTTATCTGACTGCATAAAGGCTATTACTATTACTGCGGGTTCTTTTTCTCGCATTGATGGCGCAAAGTGTATTGTTAGTGCTTCGCTCCAAAGGCTTTCTATTTGTTCAGTAGGTTTCATATAACAGTTTTTTGTTTGCAATATACACATAAAGTGTTTTGTCGGTGTTTTAGTTGTCGAAGCATTTTTATTAGTTAATTATCAATGTGTTATAAAATAGTGTGCATTAATATTTGTGCATATCAATTTAAGTATGTAGTATTGCATCATGGAACGCACACAATTTGGCAAACAACTACAAGATAAGCGCAAGGCTTCGGGGCTTAGTGTTTACAGGATAGCGCAGATTAGCGAGTTGACACGCCCACAGGTTGACAGCATTGAGAAAGGCACAGCTAATTATACGGTTGATAGCCTTATTGAGTATTGTAATGTAACAGGCATTAAGCTAATAGTAAGCAAATGAAAAACTTTAGCAGTTTATTAGAGGTTATGCGCGAGTTTGACACAGTTGAAAAGTGTAAGGCTCACTTGGCTTTGGTTAGGTGGAATGGTTCACCCGCTTGCGTTCATTGTGGGGCTACGCGTATTTATACTACTAATCGTGGTTATAAATGTGCCGAGTGTTTAAAGAAGTTTACCGTAACCGTTGGTACTATATATGAGGGTTCTAAAATACCACTTACTAAATGGTTCTTAGCTGAATATATTATTACAGCCCATAAGAAAGGTATTAGTTCACACCAATTAGGCAGGGATTTGGGCATTACTCAAAAGTCGGCTTGGTTCTTAGGGCATAGGATAAGGGAACAAATCAGGGTTAAGCAACGCGGGTTTATTACTGGCACAGTTGAAGTAGATGAAACCTTTATTGGTGGCAAAGCCAAGAATAAACACGAATGGCAACGCAAGAAACTAATTGAGAACGGCACAGGCTATGTTAACAAAACGCCTGTATTTGGTATATTAGAACGCGGCGGGGATGTTCGCACCTTTAAAGTAGACAAAGCAGACGGTTTAACACTTAAACCTATTATCTTGGCTAATCTTGCCCCCGGCGCTGAATTAATTACTGATGGCTTTGGTGGCTATAAAGACCTAAACAAGTTCTATTACCATACCATTGTAAACCATGCGAAAGGTGTTTGGGTTGAAGGTGGCAAGCATACCAATACTTTAGAGGGCTTTTGGGGCTTGTTGAAACGTGGTATTGATGGTATATATCATCAGGTTTCACCAAAACACCTACACAGGTATTGTGATGAGTTCGCATATCGCTATAACACACGAAAAGTAAAAGACGGCGATAGGTTTAATCTATCTATGAATATGGTTGAGGGTTGCCGATTGACCTATAAACAACTTATTGCTTCTTAGGCTTTTTAGTCGTTAC
Organism: Flavobacteriales bacterium; assembly: GCA_031412115.1. Taxonomy (GTDB): domain Bacteria; phylum Bacteroidota; class Bacteroidia; order CAMBQF01; family CAMBQF01; genus CAMBQF01. The sequence continues at coordinate 5,518 of JANOCJ010000246.1, read as the reverse complement.
GTTCTTTTTAAGCCTTTCGTTAAACTCTTCCCTGCTTACTGGCCTTAGTTCCTTATCCAGTTCTTTCAGCCTCTCTATATCTATCGGTTTTTGTTTGCCCTTTGCCATACTCTTAAACTTTCTACTATATTGCCTATTTTCCGCTTTCTGTCCCACTCCTTCGCCCGTTTTAACACAATATATACCTTCTCCATATATCCTGCGCCGTCCGTTTGCCTATGCGGGTCTTTTGCCATGTGGTAAAGTTAGTATATTGCAAGCAAATTAAAATTATGAATTTAGGACAATTTGCGGGGGCTTGTGGTTTTTGGTTTACCCACAATAACAATAGAATAATAACATTAATGTTTGAGAACGAGCAACACGCCGAACACGCATTTAATAAAATTAATGAGTTAGACCCGCTATGCTTTACAACCTGCTTAGATAAAAATAACAATGTGTCGTTATATTTTCACAATGACAATAATATTGTCTACGGGTTTATGCATGGGTGGACAACACAATACCCCGACGGAATAGACAACGTTTATATATCAACTTGTTTTATCCGTTTTGGATATTACGACCAAGACGGGCAACCTCTTCCAACCACCCACGGCGCTCTTGTGGCGTCGAAATACACGCACTCAAAACTTGAGGACTTCGACCTCTTAAAGCCTTAAGACCCTCAATATCTTCGGGGCTGTACCCCAAATCTTCAAAAGTTAGCTTTTCGCCCTCGTTTTGTGTTAGTCCCTTATTGTATGTTGTTTCCCTCCTGAGGGGGTGGCTGAAAGCCGGGGAAGTTTTTTTAAGACTAATCAAAAACTACTACTTTTATTAAATGTATTTTTTGCCTTATAACAAAAACCTAAAAGACTTCTCTCGGTACCTACGTACCCACTCAACTATGGGTGAAATTTTACTTTGGAACGAGGTAAAGCAAAACAAACTGTGTGGCTATACCTTTTACCGCCAAAAACCCATTGATAGGTACATTGTAGACTTTTATTGTAAACCCCTTAATTTGGTAATAGAAATAGATGGTGCTGTACATTTAGATGAAGCCGTTAAACTAAATGATGAGGAGAGGCAAGCTGTTTTAGAAAAATATAATTTACACTTTCTGCGGTTTGATGATGATGATTTGAGAGTAGATTTGGGTTGGGTGTTGCAGGAAATTGAAAGCTGGATAATGGCTAAAACCCAAGGAGAGTTATACATTAGAAATATAAAACGGAAATAAAAAACTCCCCCGCCCTAAAGGGCACCCCCTCAGGAGGGGGACAAGCTACGGAGTAATTTCTTTTGCTACCGAAGGTTCTTTTGGAAAGAAAATAGCTCTCCCCCTCTTGAGGGGGTGGCTGAAAGCCGGGGGAGTTTTTATCCAAACAAAAAGCCCCCGGCGTTTACCGAGGGCATTTTTGTCTAACCAATCCAAACCTAAAATATACTAACTAACTATTTTTATTTACCACCAAATACTTTTTTAAGCAGGTTGGTAATTTGCGATGCAGGGTCAATGCGTATTTTGGCTTCCTCTTGGGCCAACAGTTTAAACAAACCGTCAATGGCTTTTAGGGTAACATATTCATTCAAGTCGGGGTTTACCTTTTGCACCAGCGGCACTTTATTGTATACCGATGCTATGGGCTGCCAGTATTTGGTAAGCTGCACCTTGTTGGTGGCTTTTTGCACTACGGGTTTAAACTTAGCTTTTAAGTCGGCCTCGGTTTTGCTGCGCAGGTATTTGGTAGCAGCATCGTTTCCGCCGTTTAGTATCTGAAAACCATCGGCAATGGTTAACTGCTTTACAGCATTTAAAAATATGGGTGCTGCATCTTTGGCTGCTGTTTCGGCGGCACGGTTAAGGGTAAGTACAAACTTATCAACCTGCTTGTTTAGCTTTAGCTTTTTAGCATACGTTTCTACCTGCTTCACTTCGGGCGGAAAAGGTATTTTTATCAGCGGGTTTTTATAAAAACCATCCAGTACCGATGCCTTTTTGGTAGAGTTGTTTGTACCTACGGTAAGGGCCTCGCGCAGGCCGTTAATAACCTCGGTATTGGTAAGGTTACTTTGGTTTCCGCTTCCTTTTACGGCACCATTAATAATATCGCCAATTTGGGCTTGGGCTATAAATGGTAAGAGCACAGCGGCTAAAATGATTATCTTTTTCATATTCTAAGTATGTTATGGTTAATTCAAACGGTGTGCCAAATTTGCGGTTTATTTATAAATAATTGGTATACTTGTAGTTTATTCGCAAAAAGCCAAGTTGTAAATGAGTGATTCTGCACGCAATACCATTTCATTATGGGGTACCCTTTTACTTATAGTAGGGGTATTGGGCATATGCTGGTCGCAAATGGCGGAAGACGACACTATACGTGAGAAAGAACGGGCTAAATTTATTTACAAAACCCAAATTAGCAAGGTAAACAATGCCCGCCAAACCTACCAGGCAGGCTATAATATTTACCCCCCGGCGCCCCATTTGCTAAAAGCCAAAAAGCGTAAGCGCATGTACGAAATGCTGCTTGAGGAAGAAGAAGAATGGGATTTTTAATCTTTTTTCATAGTATTTAATAGATAATCAGCATTATACTAAAACAAAGCATAGGTTTTGGCGTTTTTATGCCGAAATTCACTATTTTTGTATAAAATTAACATTACCATGGGAAACACTGTAACGGCTGAAAATGGCCTAAAGTACAAAGTAAAAGACATGAGCTTGGCCGAATGGGGCCGCAAAGAAATTATGTTGGCCGAGGCTGAAATGCCCGGTTTAATGTCATTACGTGCCGAATTTGGCCCGTCAAAACCTTTAGCAGGCGCACGCATTGCCGGTTGCTTACACATGACCATACAAACCGCTGTTTTAATTGAAACATTGGTTGTTTTGGGTGCTGAAGTTACCTGGTCATCTTGCAACATTTTCTCTACCCAAGACCATGCCGCTGCTGCTATTGCTGCTGCAGGTATCTCTGTTTATGCCTGGAAAGGTATGAACGCCGAAGAGTTTGACTGGTGTATTGAGCAAACCTTGTTTTTTGGCGACGACAAACAGCCTTTGAACATGATTTTGGACGATGGTGGCGATTTAACCAACTTGGTATTAGATAAATACCCAGAGTTAGTTGGCAACATCCGTGGCATTTCTGAAGAAACCACTACAGGTGTACTTCGCCTGCACGACCGTGTTAAAGCCGGTACATTACCATTGCCAGCTATTAACATTAACGACTCGGTTACAAAATCGAAATTTGATAATAAATACGGTTGCCGCGAGAGCTTAGTTGACGCTATACGCCGTGCTACCGACGTAATGATGGCCGGTAAAGTGGCTGTTGTTGCCGGTTACGGTGATGTTGGCAAAGGTTCGGCCGACTCGTTACGCAACGCAGGTGTACGTGTTATTGTAACTGAAATTGACCCTATTTGCGCCCTACAAGCCGCTATGGAAGGTTATGAGGTTAAAAAGATGGACACTGCCGTTAAAGAAGCTGATATTGTTGTTACTGCTACAGGCAACAAAAACATCATTCTTGGCAAGCACTTTAAAGCCATGAAAGACAAAGCTATTGTTTGTAACATTGGCCATTTTGATAACGAAATTGATGTTGCCTGGTTAAACGATAACTATGGTAACACTAAAAACACCGTTAAACCACAGGTTGACCTTTACACTATTGATGGTAAAGACATCATCTTATTGGCAGAAGGCCGCCTGGTAAACCTTGGTTGCGCTACAGGCCACCCATCGTTTGTAATGTCAGCCTCTTTCACCAACCAAACGTTGGCGCAGTTAGAGCTATGGCAAAACAGCGATAAATACGAAAACCAAGTGTACGTACTTCCAAAATCGTTAGACGAGAAAGTAGCTTTCTTACACCTTGCTAAAGTTGGTGTTGAGCTGGAAGAACTAACCGACGACCAAGCCAACTACATTGGCGTTAGCGTTGCTGGTCCGTTTAAAAACGACGCTTACCGTTACTAATTTCTAGCTTATAGCTTATAGAAAAATCCCTCTGATGATAACATCAGGGGGATTTTTGTTTTAAAATATCTCCCTCTTGGAGGGAGTACCCAAGCTATGCTTGGGGGAGGGAGGATGTTTTGCGATAGCAAAAAGGGGAGGGATTGTATGCCGCATAATTGTAACAAAGAAACCTTTTGCGCGTATTGGGCTTACCATCTTCAACCATGACTTTACGCAAAGCATTATTATTATCCATCACATTTCTTATTTCCACCAACACCTTTGCCCAACTTACCGAAGCCGATAAGCTATACTCGCTATGCAAAGTGTGGGGCTTTTTAAAGTACCATCACCCTAAGGTAGCCCAAGGCAAGTTTGACTGGGATGCTGAATTATTTATAAAGCTGGATGAGGTAAAGCCGCTTAAAACCAAAGAGGAGGTAAGCAATTTATATATACAATGGATATACAGTTTGGGGAAGGTAAAGGAGGTGAAAAAGCCTAAGATGTATAGCGAAAAACAGTATGTAGAAAAGGTTGATTTAACATGGCTTCAAAACAAAAATATATTTACTGATAGTTTAATAACTGTGCTAAACTACGTGTATGCAAACCGCAACCAGGGTAAAAATGTATACACTAAAATAAAAGGCGGGCTTTTTGAATATGAACCTGCATATAAAGATACCCTATACCCGGGTGAGAAGTTGCGCATGCTGGCATTGTTCAGGTATTGGAATGTTATTGCTTATTACAATCCGCATAAAAAATTAATGGATATAAACTGGGATTCTACATTGGTTGATTTTATCCCCGTTTTTAAAAATGCTACCGATACATTTGGCTATTATGGGGCTTTGCGCCAACTAAGCGCACGTACTAATGATAGCCACTCGTGGTTTGAGTACAATAGCTATGAGCGGAGCTTTCGGGGTGTTTTTTACCCACCCGCTATAGCCCAAATAATAAATGATAAAGCCATTGTAACTAGGGTATTTAATGATTCGCTGGCAAAGGCAAATGATATACAGTACGGCGATGTGATATTGAAAATAGACGGCAAAACAATTGATGATATAAGAAAGGAGAACGAAAAGTATGTACCAATGTCAACCCCGGCAGGGTTCGCCCGCGACTTTAGTCATCGTTTATTAAATGGCAATACCGATACCATGCAATTGGTTGTGGTGCGGAACGGTATGGTAGCTACTAAAACAGTTCGGCGTTACCTGCCCGATGATATATTTAAGAAAACCGGCAGGTATAAAAGCATTGCCGATACAGCTAAAACACCTTGGTATATAAGGCCCGATAGCATTGGTTACATCAATTTAGCGCTGCTAAAAACTAAGGATGCAAATAAAGCATTTAGGCAACTGAGGCATACAAAAGGGCTAATATTTGATTTGCGAAATTATCCCCAATGGTCACATCGTATTATTTGTCGTAAAATATGTAATAGCAGTAATATTTTTATGAGATGGGCATACCATGACGAGTATAACCCGGGGAGCTTTATTACTGAAAATCCCGACAATTTTTTTGAGAGATGGA
>JANOCJ010000245.1:0-5253 GCA_031412115.1 Flavobacteriales bacterium | reverse complement strand
CAAAGCTGCGTTCCTCGCTAAGGCCAACCTTTTTAAGCTGGGCGTAAATATCCATTACCAACTTATCTTTAAACGAAAGGTTGTTTTCGTAGGCCAAATATTTTTCAAGCACAACAAACCTAAAGTCGCCGGCCATGTTTTCTTTGTTCAGCGATTCGTAGCGCGAGCGGATATCCACCTCGCCATTTTTCACCATATTGTCTACCACCTCGCGAAAGAACATGTTAATCTTAGGCTCTATACGGAACCCTAACCTAAAATCGACCCTAAATACGTGCCCCGGAACCATTTCTATCACCTTGTACTCCATAGTATAAGGGCTATCCAACACATCTACGTGTAAAAACCAATATACGTCGGCCCGCTTGGGTTGCTTTTGAAACAGCGAGTATATAATTTTCGATTCTATTTGGTTGTCAAAATTGGCGCTGGTCATAAACACCAGGTGCGTGGCATATTTTGGTACGCTATTGTCCTCGCTTAAGCCGGTAAGAGTAGGCAGATATTTAGTAATTTTTTCAAACTCAGTGTAGCGGTTTTTAATTTTGCGTGCCCTAAACCAAACCCACATGGTAAGTATTATCAAGCCTGCTATTAGCAAGGTTATCCAACCTCCTTCGTAGAATTTTTTTAAGTTGGCAACCAAAAAGCTGCCCTCAATAAACACAAATAGTAAGGCTATGGGTATTACTACCAGCCATGCCATTTTGCGTATGTATTTAAGGTAGTGGTAAAGCAATACAGTTGTCATAAGCATGGTTAGGGTAATAGAAAGGCCATAAGCTCCCTCCATTGCCGACGATTTTTTAAAATACAAAGTTACCGCCATACAGCCCGCCCAAAGCATAGTGTTTATTGCCGGAATATACAGCTGCCCCTTAAAATCGGTAGGGTACATAATGCGCAGCTTGGGCCAAAAGTTTAGGCGTATGGCTTCAGATATAAGGGTAAACGAACCGCTAATTAAGGCCTGACTGGCAATAACGGCTGCTACTGTTGCTATACCAACGCCAACCAATAAAAACTGAGGTGGAACAAGCTCGTAAAATATACGTGGGTTTGTCATTTTTACCCCTTCGTGTTGCAGCAACCATGCGCCCTGCCCAAAATAGTTTAGCAGCAAGCAGGTTTTAACAAATACCCACGATATCCGTATGTTGTTTCGCCCACAATGGCCAAGGTCAGAATATAAAGCCTCGGCTCCTGTAGTACATAAAAATACAGCACCCAATAGCCAAAAACCTTCGGGGTGCTGTGTAAGTAAACGTATGCCATGCATTGGGTTTATGGCCGAAAATATTTCCCAATGGCCAATTACCTGGTGTGTGCCCAACACCGCCAACATACTAAACCATATAAACATAATAGGCCCAAAAGCCTTACCAATAAGGCCTGTGCCAAATTGTTGAATGATAAACAGAAAAGTGATAATGCCCAATATAATAGGCAGGGTATCTATTTCGGGGTTGAGTATTTGCAAACCTTCAATAGCTGACGATACCGAAATTGGCGGGGTAATAATACCATCGGCCAAAAGTGCGCTACCCCCAATAATGGCGGGCCACATCAACCACGGAATGCGTCGGCGTACCAGTGCGTAAAGGGAGAATATGCCGCCCTCGCCCTTGTTATCGGCACGTAGGGTAATAATTACATACTTAATGGTGGTTTGCAGCGTAAGCGTCCAGAATATGCACGATATAGCCCCCAGTACTACGGCTGCCGATATAGCGTTTTCGCCAATAATGGCGTTCATTACGTACAGTGGCGATGTACCAATATCGCCATAAATAATACCTAAAGTAATTACCAGCCCCGCAGCGGTTACGCGGTTCATGTTGTTGTGATGACCCCTGCTATCGCCCATTCTTAATAAAATATGCTGTAAACAAGCCTGCTGACGAGGCTTTGCTAAAATGCGGAAGAAAAATACCTTGGTGTAACACCTGTGTTTCTTAAAAAGACAGTGCAAAGTTATATACAAAACACGGCTATACCGTTAAAAATTGCAATAAAAATTACACCACCTCAGGTATTTAGCTTATTTTGAAAGATGGATTTAGGTATTTATATAGCTAAAATTCGTTAATATTGCAGGCCTTTCTATAAAAAAATTATACATGAAAAAACACAGTATACTATTGGTAATGCTAGCAATAATTGCCTTTGCAGGCATTAGCGCAGCACAAACTACCGCAGCCCCTGCCAAAGCAAAAGCCAAGAAAGAGAAAAAAGCAAAAGAAGCCGGCCCCGATATTATTATTCATACCACACAAGGTGATATTGCCGTACGCCTGTATGTAGATAAGGTGCCTTGCACAGTGGGTAATTTTGTGGCCCTTGCCGAAAAACATTTTTACGACAGCCTGCTTTGGCACCGCGTTATACCTGCTTTTATGATACAAGGCGGCGACCCTAACTCAAAGGGCGCAGCAAAAGGCAGAATGTTGGGCTCAGGTGGGCCGGGCTATACTTTTCCTGACGAGATTGATACTTCATTAAAACACAAAGGCCCCGGTATTTTAGCTATGGCTAACTCTGGCCGCAATACCAACGGCAGCCAGTTTTACATTACCGTAGCCAAAACCCCTTGGCTTGATGGTGGCTATAATGTTTTTGGCGAAGTACTGTCGGGCATGGACGCGGTAAATAAAATTGTTAACGTTGCCCGCGATGGCAACAACCGCCCTAACGACAATCAGATGATTACCTCTATAGAAATTATAAAGGTTAAAAAATTGAAAAAGCGCATTGCTGCGGCTAAAAAAGCATTGAAAAAAGATTGCCCTACAACGCCGTTTAAGGCATACAATAATTAAGAATTGATTTTTCCCGCAGGGAAAGAAGCATAGTATGAAAGACCGTATAGAACAATTATTAGTAGAAGTTGATACCCTGACGGCTGATAACGCTGCACAGGCCGAGGAGTTGCGTATAAAATACCTGTCGAAAAAAGGGGCTGTTTCGGTTTTGTTTGATGATTTTAAGGCCATGCCGCCCGACCAAAAGCGCGAGGTAGGGCAGCTATTAAACGACCTTAAAAACAAGGCTACCGAAAAAATTAATACCCTAAAAGAAGCGGCTGAAAGTAAAGGCGGAAACGTAATTGTTGGCTTAGACCTTACACGCCCTGCCGAACCGTTGATGGAAGGTGCACGCCACCCACTATCAATAGTGCTTAATCGTATTAAAGAAATTTTTGGCCACATAGGTTTTGTGGTAGAAGAAGGCCCCGAGATTGTTGACGACTGGCATAACTTCTCAGCACTAAACTTCCCCGAAGAGCACCCTGCGCGCGATATGCAGGATACCTTTTTTGTAGATGGTGGCGATAAAATGCTGCTGCGCACCCATACATCTACCGTGCAGGTAAAAATTATGCAAACGCAAAAGCCGCCCATCCGCGCTATTATGCCGGGCCGGGTATACCGCAACGAGGCTATTTCAGCCCGTGCGCATTGCTTTTTTCATCAGGTAGAGGGGTTGTATATTGACGAAAATGTATCGTTTGCCGACCTTAAGCAAACGCTGCTATACTTTGCTAAAGAGATGTTTGGCGAAGAAACCAAAATTCGCTTACGCCCATCGTACTTTCCGTTTACCGAGCCTAGTGCCGAAATGGATATATCGTGCACCATATGCGGCGGCAAAGGCTGCAACATTTGCAAATACAGCGGTTGGGTAGAGATTTTGGGCTGCGGTATGGTTGACCCTGCCGTGTTGGAAAATTGCAATTTAGACAGCAAAAAATACAGCGGCTTTGCCTTTGGCATGGGCGTTGAACGGATTACCCAGCTAAAATTTCAGGTAAAAGATTTACGCTTATACTCTGAAAACGATGTACGCTTTTTAGGCCAGTTTAAAAGCGCATTGCTGTAAATAAAAAATGTTTTCCTTATGTAGGGAGTACTTTTAGCCCAAGGTTTAAACCTTGGGCTTTTATTTTTTAAACCTATGCCGCATTACTCCTAACAGTTAAAACCGTTATATTTGCTCAAATAACATCATCACTACAATGGAAACAAGAGACTTATTAATTAAAACACACTTTATATCAGTAACCCTGTTTTTGCTTATTTATCTAATTAAAACAGTATTGCTGTTGACCAATGCAAAAAATGCCCTGGCATCATTTAAGCGTGTTACCAAAGTGCCCGAAATGATTGTAAGTACCTTGTTTTTACTTACCGGTGTGTGGTTGTTGGTTGAAACAGGTAGCGTAACGGTTTTGCAAATTGTAAAATTAGTATTGGTATTTGGTTCAATACCAATGGCTGTAATAGCTTATAAACGCGAGAATAAAGCATTAGCAGTAATATCGCTAGTGTTTATAATAGCCGCTTTTGGCCTGGCCGAAATGAATAAGAAACAGCTAACCAAAGTAAAATCGGGCGCCGTTTCAGGACAAGAAATTTACAGCAGCAATTGTGCGCGTTGCCACGGCGATGATGGTAAAAAAGGAGTAATGGAAGCATCTGATTTATCGGTGTCAACCCTTAGCGATGAAGAAGTAAAAGCAATAATAGTAAATGGCCGCAAAGGCATGCCGCCTATTAAAATGGAAGCAGCACAACTGGACTCAGTTGCGGTATTTGTAAAGAGTTTGAGAAAATAAATGATAGAGAAAAAAACAACCAAGCGCGAGGACGAGACATGTGTGTTGATAGGCATTTCGGTAGGCCAGCAGCGCGAGGAAGAGTTGCATGAACACCTTGATGAGTTAGCTTTTTTGGCCCAAACAGCTGGGGCTGAACCCATTATGATTTTTACCCAAAAAATGGCAAAGCCCGATGGTACTACCTTTGTAGGCTCGGGTAAGCTGGAGCAAATACGTGCTTATATTGAAGAGCACAAGGTTGACCTTGCCATTTTTGATGATGAACTTTCGCCATCGCAGCAGCGCAATATTGAGAAAATATTAAAGTGCAAAATATTAGACCGCACTACGCTTATCCTCGACATTTTTGCGGCCCGCGCCCAAACGGCACATGCTAAAACGCAGGTGGAGTTGGCGCAGTATCAATATTTACTACCCCGCCTATCGGGCATGTGGACCCACTTAGAGAAACAACGCGGCGGCATTGGTATGAAAGGCCCCGGCGAGAAGGAGATTGAAACTGACCGCCGTATTGTACGCGATAAAATTGCCTTGCTAAAAGAGCGCTTAAAACTGATTGACCGCCAAATGGCAACGCAACGCAAAAGCCGTGGCGAATTGGTGCGCGTGGCTTTGGTATACCCTACCAAAGCCAC
>JANOCJ010000244.1:0-5272 GCA_031412115.1 Flavobacteriales bacterium | reverse complement strand
GCCTTGTGTCGTTTTTCATCACCGGTGGTGTTACGGGTATCATCCTTGGCGACTCTGCCCTTGACATCCCTATTCACGATACTATGTTTGTTGTTGCCCACTTCCACTTAGTAATGGGTAGCTCGGCTATATTTGGCATGTTTGCTGGTATTTACCATTGGTTTCCCCGTATGTATGGCCGCATGCTTAACAAAAAATTGGGCTACCTACACTTTTGGTTAACCTTTATTGGTGCTTATGGTGTATTCTTCCCACAACACTTTTTAGGTTTATCAGGTTTACCTCGCCGTTACTACACTAATACTGAGTTCCCGATGTTTGACAACTTGTTAGACATTAACGTATTGATTACCGGCTTTGCTATATTGGCAGCTTGTGCACAGGCTATCTTCCTGTTCAACTTCTTCTACAGCATTTTCCGCGGCCCTAAAGCCCCACAAAACCCTTGGAACTCTAACACCCTTGAGTGGACCAGCCCTGTAAAACACATACATGGTAACTGGCCCGGTGCAATTCCTCACGTTTACCGTTGGGCTTATGATTATAGTAAACCCGGCAAAGACAAAGACTTTGTTCCGCAAAACATCCCAATGGAGGATGGTGAGCTAGACGAAGGCCACTAAGAAATTAAAAAAACCCCTGTAGGCAACTACAGGGGTTTTTTGTTAGACAAAAGACGCATGCCCATGAAATATATCGTTTTTATCTGTTTTTTCATTGCTTTAGCTTTTTCAAGCATAGCTCAAACAGATTGTCCTGTTATTGATAATCCTGCCAAAAGCCCTGAGTATATCGGGGGGATAGATTCGTTACAGGCATACTTCGATGCAAATGCATTAAGTATTGTTTCTGAGCAAAAATTGATATTTAGTGGCAGTATCTTGTTTACTGTGCATTGCAATGGGTTTGCAAATATGCAAAGTATTTCAACTAAGGGTTTGAAAAAAAGAGAGTCTAAACGTATGATAAAAAGGGTTTATCTAATAGCTAAAAATATACCAAATAAGTGGTCGGCTGCTACTCATGAAAATGATGCACTTGTTGATGCTGTATTGGAAATTTTATATACTGTATCGCAAGGCAAGTTTAAAGTTTCATATTAATAGAGTTATAACATTTTGAATACAACGTTGTTATATTAACATGTCTACAATACTTATTACCGGCGGAACGGGTCTTTTGGGCCACAGATTATCAACCTTGCTTGCCGCCAAAGGCCATAAAGTAAACCTATTTAGCCGCACCAGTAAGCCCGCGCAGCCCTACAGCCATGTTTTTGTTTGGGATGTAGAAGCGCAAACAATGGATGAAGCAGCCCTTAATGGCTGCGACTATATTATTCACCTGGCCGGTAGCGGCATTGCCGATAAGCCTTGGACAGAAGCCCGTAAAAAGGATATTGTTGACAGTAGGGTAAACAGTTCTAATTTGCTCTTCAACACACTTAAAAACGTTCCTAATGCGGTAAAAGGGGTTGTTTCTGCCTCGGCAATTGGGTACTATGGTATGGTAACCATTCCCGGAAGGGAATTTGTAGAAACCGACAATGCCGGTACTGATTTTTTAGGTCAATGTTGCCTGTTGTGGGAGAACGCCATAAAGCAGATGGAAACCTTGCCTGCGCGTGCCGTACGCATTCGCATAGGTATTGTATTATCAACACAAGGCGGTGCATTGCAAAAAATTGCAGGGCTGGCCAAATTTGGCCCCGCCGCAGCTGTAGGCAGTGGAGAACAAGCCATGCCTTGGGTTCATATAGATGACCTTTGCAACATATTTATAAAAGCCATAGAAGACGAAACCATGAGCGGCCCGTATAATGCTGCCGCTCCGGCAAAAGATGATAGCACAAGCTTTACCAAGGCTGTAGCTAAGCAAATACATAGGCCTATGTTGCCCTTTCCTGCGCCGTCATTTGCTATACGGTTAATGTATGGCGAGATGTCGCAAGTAGTGCTGGAGGGCACCCATGCATCGCCGCGAAAAATTTTGGATGAAGGCTTTCAATTTCAGTATACCAATTTGGCTGAGGCCCTGAGGGATTTGTACGAGAAGGAGATTTAAGATGTCTTGGTTCTGATTTCATACCCCATTTCTGCCATATAATGTAGCCCTGCATCATATTCTTTGCCAGCCTCCTCTAGAAAGGTGTCATTTCCAAAATGAACACCTTTAAATAATAAATATGTGGCTAGTTTGGTTCGAGCTAAAGGAAACTCGTTATCTATAGCAATTATTTTTCTCATTAATCTAATACACTCATCCAATCTGCCGACATATATCTCATTTAACTTTTCATTTCCGGCTTTGATATACTTTATGCTTTCGCATTTAATCATTAGGTTGAATGGAATGTTTTCATCCAAATCATTCAATCTTAAAATTAATTGATCTACGACCCTTTGAGGCGGGTTTGTTTTAAGAATGCGTTGTATAAGGATGTAAAGAAACGGAACATCAATATATGCAACTTGTTGGCTAAGTTGCTCAGATACAAAATCAATTTGCTCGAGATCTAATTTACTATCAAATTTGGGATCAATTTTTTCAACTTCATCGCTAACCTCTTTCATAAGAGGAGCCATATTTAATACATATATTTTGGTATAGTCATGTTTTAGTGCATTGTAACTATCATATGGATAATATGGATTCAAAGAAATAGACTTAAATAGATGCTTCAAAGCTCCATTAAGTTCATTCTGTTCAATTAACAACGTGGTTTTATATTGTTCTATATAACCTTCCCAGAAGTCCAATAGTTTCCCCAATGCTGATTTTGAGTTTGAAGATAGAAAAGAGGTGTCATTTTTTATGTTAAGTATGAGCTTTAATGAATCATCTAAAATATAGTGCACCTCTTGAAAATTATTTTCATTAAATAGAAAGTCATTTAGCATTTGTGAAAATAAGAGTAAAGATGTCTTCGTTGAGATTTCAATGACTTTAGCCGTTTCAGCACTTTTGTCTGTAGAGAATGTACTTAAGACACTCATGGCATTGTCTATAAGAGCTGAATTTTGTATTTCTTCAGTACAGTTTATATAAGGAGTAATTCTCCCACCATTAAAGGCTCTTATAAAATGAAGCGAAGCGAGATGTTTATCTGAACGATTTCTTCGTTTGATAAAGCGATTAAGTCGCGTAATTCCCCATATGATAACTAAGAAGTTAGGAATCTCTATAAATTTTACTTGAATGATATTTTGTCTAAATGTAAAATGCGTGTCGTGCACTGATTTACAAATTGAGGCAATATGATCATTCCAGTACTGCGCTTCAGTATCAATTAATACAAAATCTTTCTCAGCCGTATAGCATCCATATATAGCAATCTCAAATGCAGCAGTTTTTTTATATCTTAATTTGAAGATTGCATATAAAGCAATAAGACTAATTGTCCAACCTATTGTAATACCTATAAATTTATAAGAAATCCAAGCCCCTAAATATTGATTGTCTAATACATAATTAAACAAAATGGATAATGCTATCGCGCTTATTGAAATATACCAATACCTGACGCATTGTCTTAAAAGATCATAAATAATTTCTGAGATCTGTTTTGGAAGAATAAAATTAGTAGGAAAATTAATAGGAGTAGCCATACCCGAAAGGTAGCAAAATAGAAGAGATTAGTTAAAAATGCAGAAAAATATCGGCCACTACAAAGCAGCCAAATACTACGCTGGCAACGCCATTAGTAGTGGCAAAAGCAAGGTTAACTTTGCTTAAATCGGTTGGTTTTACCAAACTGTGTTGGTAGATGAGCATACTAAGGAAGAAGGCAGCGCCTACCCAATAAATAATACCAAATGGGCCATACAGCCCGGCAGCAACTACAAAGCTAAAGCTGCAAAAATGCAGCAGGCGGCTAACAAGTAACGCATTTTTTTTGCCTAAGGCAGACGGGATAGAAAACAGGTTATTGGTGCGGTCAAACTCTTCATCCTGCAAGGCATAAATAATATCAAAGCCGCTTACCCAAAATAAAACCGTAAAGCTAAACAGCAATGGCAACAGGTTAAACACACCCGTTACAGCCAAATAAGCGCCAATAGGGGCAAGCGACAAGCCAATGCCTAATACTAGGTGGCAAAGCCATGTAAAACGCTTAGTAAGGCTATAGCCTAATACTACAATAAGCGCTACGGGTGATAAATAAAAGCACAACGGGTTGATAAACCAGGTGGTGATGATAAAAGCAATGCTGCTAACTATAACAAATGCTAAGGCCGCTGGGGCGCTAATGGCACCGGCCGGTATTTCGCGAATGGCGGTGCGGGCATTTTTGGCGTCAAACTCACGGTCTATATAGCGGTTAAAGCCCATAGCGGCGCTACGCGCAAACACCATACAGAGTAACATCAAGCCAAATAGTTTCAAGCTAAACGCCTCGGATGTAGCCACCGTGCCTAACGAAAAACCAATAATAGCAAAGGGGAGCGCAAATATGGTATGGCTGAATTTTACTAAAGAGAGAAACTTTTTTGTGGTGTTTACAGCCGCTATCATTGAGTACAAAAATACTACATACTAACATTGGTAGCGGAATAATGTTGGGGCAAAAAAAATCCCCTCCCGCTATGGCGGGAAGGGATTTTAAGAATTTATATCAGAATAAGATTACTTGGCTAAAATAACACGCTCGGTGCGTACGCCACGTTCTGTAACAATTTGGAACATATACATACCGGCGGCTAAGTTGCTAAGGTTGTATGTGCGGTTAAACTGGCCGCTAAAGTTGTTTATCACCTCGCCGTTTACCAGTTGGCCCATAGCGTTTACAACGCGTATTTCAATACCTTGGTTAATGGTAGATGTAAAACGTACCTCAAGGTTACCATCGGTTGGGTTAGGATATACCGCAAACTTATCAATTGCCAATTCAGGTACGCTAACCACTTTTACTTGTACCGTATCAGTATACGTATCAGTGCCACAGCTATTAGTAACGGTAAGTGTTACAATATATTCGCCGGGGCTTGGGTAAGTATGCTCAGGATTAGGGTCGGTGCTGGTGCCGTTGTCGCCAAAGGTCCATGCATAGCTGTCAGCATTCATTGCAAAATCAAAGAAATTCATGGTGATGCTGCTGTTTTGCTGGCCATAGTTAAAGTTGGCAATAGGTGGAAAATCAACCACAACATCTACCGAGTCGGTTTCTTGGCAACCATACTGGTCGCTTACAATAACACCGTAAGTACCGCGGTGGTTAACCTCAATGCCGTGGGTGGTAGAACCACTTGTCCCTTGGTAAGAATAAGCCGGA
>JANOCJ010000243.1:0-3038 GCA_031412115.1 Flavobacteriales bacterium | reverse complement strand
CCACAGGAGGCTCGGTTAAAGATATTTCGGTGGCCGATTTGGCTACGCTGATGTATTATTCTAAGCGTGTGGTTATTGTTCCCGGCTACGGGTTAGCCGTTGCACAGGCGCAGCAAATTATCCGCGAGTTGGAAACTATTTTAGAGCACAATGGGGTAGAGGTAAAGTATGCCATTCACCCCGTTGCCGGACGTATGCCGGGGCACATGAATGTACTGTTGGCAGAATCAAACGTACCGTACGAGAAGTTGGTAGAGATGGATGATATCAATCCGGAATTCCCAACAACAGATGTGGTATTTGTAGTTGGTGCTAACGACGTAGTAAACCCTGCGGCTAAGACCAATCCCGCAAGCCCTATTTACGGTATGCCTATTTTAGATGTAGAGCAAGCCCACCATATTATAGTAAACAAACGTAGCATGAATGCCGGTTACGCAGGCATTGATAACGAACTGTTTTACAACCCTAAAACCAGCATGCTTTTTGGCGATGCTAAAAAGGCATTGACTGACTTGGTGAATGAGTTGAAATCTATGTAGGGTTGATTTTAGAGAAGGAAATCAATATGGAATTTCATTAACGTCCATAAATTGTGGATTCATGTTTTCATCAACTAAGCAAGTGAAATATTGTTCTTCTGAGGTACTGGTTAATTCAAAGCCCAAGTATTTGCTTAGTATCTTTGTGTATTCAAAATTATCCCATTTATTAAATATTTCTTCACCGGTATAACTAGCTATTGGGTTCATGAATGATTTTACTATACCGTTGTTCTGAACAACCATAAATTTAGGACTTCTGTTAAATAGTATCGCTTTATATAAAATTTTAGCCGTTAATTCTCTAAATTGTAAAGGATGTAAATCTATTTGTCTATGCTTTTCTAAATGATGGCTGTAATCTGAAAGAACATTTCCATCTTGAAGCACTGCAATTATTCCAATTTCTCCAAATCTCATAGATATAAGCATCGCATAATGATTATCCATATAATCCCACCGATGTTCAACATGTTTCGTTTGTTGCGTTTTAAAAATAAAAATAGAGCCTGGAAAAAAATCAATGAATTTATGTCTACCTCTAATTCCTTGTAAGAATAAAAGGTGTGTGTTAAAATGTTTCAAATATTCTGGGGGAATAATTTTGCCCTTGGTAGGCTCTTTTCTATTAACATCTAAAAAGAGATTCTTATACATAACACCAAAAAAAATCTTGCTAAGCCATAAATAAATAATTTCTTTATCAAGTTTTATAAATGAATCAAAACCCTTGTTATGTCCTTCACAAATTTTATCTTCAAATGGTTTTAAATGAATATTATTACATTCTCTACAACATGGAATTGTTAAATATCTATATGGAAGATCAGAGCCATTTAAAACTGTTAACAACTGATCCCATAAATTATATTTATTTTGCAGCCATTTTGGTATTACATGTTCTTCGGTCTTATTTTCATCATTTAAAATACAACCGCACAAAAAACATTTATCAGAAGTGAAAGAATGTTCGTCTACAATTTTGAATATTTGGTCGTCGTTCATTTAAGCAGGTAATTATTAGTAAAAATATATAAATATTTTAAATTTTCCCCGCCTTGGCAGGTATTTCCCCCTTGCCAATAAATAAGCCTGTTAATACTATCTTTGCAAACCTCCCCCTTGTCAGCCTAGCTGACATTCCCCCTCCAAGAGGGGGATAAGACGAATAAATGGAGGGAGGACAACAGGTAAAAAATTATGCTACAACAATACAATTCTCAAATAGAACGCTTAGTTGATTTAGCCATTGAAGAAGACATTGGCGATGGCGACCATTCGGCTTTAAGCAGTATTCCGGCTGATGCTATGGGTAAGGCCAAGCTGTTGGTTAAAGACGATGGCATTCTGGCCGGCGTAGAATTGGCCTTATTCATCTTCAACAAAATAGACCCACAACTTAAAGTAGAAGTTAAGCTGAAAGACGGTGCTGTAATTACCAAAGGCGACATTGCTTTTTACGTTACCGGCCCTGAGCGCAGCATACTGCAAGCCGAGCGTTTGGTGCTTAATTTTATGCAGCGTATGAGTGGCATTGCCACCGCAACAAACCGTTTGGTTAAGTTGATTGAAGGAACTAATTGTAAGTTATTAGACACCCGAAAAACTACTCCCGGATTACGCATTATTGAAAAATGGGCCGTAAAAATTGGCGGCGGTTATAACCACCGCGTTGGCCTGTACGATATGATTATGCTAAAGGATAACCATATTGACTTTTGCGGCGGCATTGAAAAAGCCATTGATTCAGCCAATTTTTATTTACAAAAAACCGGTAGGAACTTGCCAATAGAAATTGAAACGCGGAACATAAACGATGTAGAACGTGTTTTAACCAAAGGAAATGTGCAACGTATTATGCTAGATAACTTTACTGTACCTGATGTACGTGCGGCTGTTGAGTTGATTAACAAACGCTACGAAACCGAAGCATCGGGCGGAATAACGGAAGCAACCCTGCGCAGCTATGCCGAAACCGGTGTTGATTTTATATCTGTTGGTGCGCTTACCCACTCCGTAAAAAGCCTCGACTTGAGTTTGAAGGCTGATGTGTAATATCTTTACAGCCCGATGAAAAAATGGTGGCAACGTCCTTTACCCGAAGTATTACCTGAAACCAAAGCGTATCAGGGGGTTAAAGCGGTGCTTAGCAGGGTGGTATTGCCGGGGTTTCATAAAATGCCCCTGTGGGAAGTAATAGAATTTTTTGCCCGCGGCCTGCAGCATGGAGCGGTAGGGGTAAGGGCGGCAGCGTTGTCGTATAATTTCTTCCTGGCAATTTTTCCGGCCATATTATTCTTCTTCACGCTAATACCTTATTTGCCAATAGAAAACCTAAGCGCCGAGGTGTTGCAGCTAATGCACGACATTATGCCGAAAAATATCTACGAGGTTTCGGCCGGAACAATAATGGACATTGTAAACCGCAAGCGCACGGGCCTTTTGTCGTTGGTGTTGTTTACCTCGCTGTACTTTGCTACCAGCGGCGTTACCTCT
>JANOCJ010000242.1:0-9087 GCA_031412115.1 Flavobacteriales bacterium | reverse complement strand
CCAACGACCAAATGAGCAAGGTGGATGCAGGCGAAATTGTGCCTATGACTGGCGGCCATAAGTTTGAGTTTGGCCCGGTAGCCATAATGTATACGCCTAACCTTACGTCTGATAAAGAGACCGGTATTGGCGCTAATAGCGACGGCGAAATTGCACGCGTATTGCGCTATGGTGTTAAACGCGATGGTACGCCCTTGTTTGATATTATGCCTTTTTATGACATTAGCGAGAATGATTTAACGGCCATTGTATCGTACCTGCGCACGTTGGAACCTGTAAAAAATGTGGTGCCCCAAGGCAGCCGGTCGTTTTTAGGCGATGCGCTATATGCCTTTGGTGCCATAGCGCCCGTGGGGTTGAAGACTGAAAACCGCCCAGCCATATTAAAAACAGTTAACCCCGATACTACTGTTGAGTACGGCAAATATTTGGCAAACTATGTAGCCAACTGCGTGGGTTGCCATACCGACCGCAATTTGCAAACAGGCGAATTTACCGGCGAACCTTTTGCAGGTGGCCTGCATATACCCTGCGAGACTGACCCTAACCTAATGTTAGTATCGCCAAACATTACGTTTGAACCTACAACCGGAAGGCTTGCCAACTGGGAAGAAGAGCTATTTGTAAAACGCTTTCGTCAGGGGCGTTTGGTAAAAGAATCGATAATGCCGTGGGGGCCTTATAGCCGCATGAGCGATTTGGAACTGAAAGCCATTTACCGCTACCTAAAAACGGTAAAACAGGTAAAACGCGAGAATGGCCCACCGGTAGTAAAAACTGCTGATTTGTAAAAGCAATATGTATAGAAAACAAAAAAGGGAGCAACATAA
The DNA here is from genome assembly GCA_031412115.1 of Flavobacteriales bacterium. GTDB lineage: Bacteria > Bacteroidota > Bacteroidia > CAMBQF01 > CAMBQF01 > CAMBQF01. Next base: position 8,257 of record JANOCJ010000242.1, on the reverse strand, counting down.
TTGCTCCCTTTTTTATGGAGATAAAAAATATTATGAGCTAAGTGCTGCTACAAGCAATGTTCCGCCTAAAGCAACCAATAAAATAAAAATTTTGTTAAGCGATAATTCGCGGCTAGTGTAAGGCATAATGAGAGGTGTTTGGGTTTTGTGTTACGTAAAACTAAAAATAACATCTTTATAACGTTACGCACCCTGCAAAAGGTTACTAACACACAACGGGTTTATTGTGCAATTGCTTGATAATAAATAGTTTTATTGTTAATTTAATTATTGTACCGTAATGCCTTGGCGGTTAGCATCGCACTCATTACAATACGTTTTGCCATCGCAGCCTGTTACCCCCTGGCAATCGGCCGGACAAAAATCGTTTTTGTGCAATTCGTACATGGCGTGGCTATAGCAGCTATCGCCTTTTTTACAACCCGTAGCCGCTGCTATTAGTAGCATAGCCACCATCATCAGCATCATTAAGTACACTTTTTTCTCGCTCATAGTATTATTTAAACGCAAGAGGAGAATAAATTATTGTGTACGTCATTGCGAGGAGTGAAACGACGAAGCAAACTCTTTGTAAACATTCGACGGAGAGATTGCTTCGCCACTACGTGTCTCGCAATGACGTTTAATTAGCTAATTTAGCCCCATGTCTGACGATACCACCACCCGCCTAAATAAAGCCATTAGCGATACCGGCTATTGCTCGCGCCGCGAGGCCGATAAAATAATTGATGCCGGGCGTGTTACCATTAACGGTCGCAAGGGTGTGTTAGGCGACAGGGTTACCACTGCCGATGTTATTGCCATAGACGGCAAACAAATAAATGCCCCGCAAGCTACTATATACATTGCCTTTAATAAGCCACGCGGCATTACCTGCACAACCGACATAAAAGTAAAAGACAACATCATAAGTTACATAAACCACCCACAGCGTATATTCCCCGTAGGGCGGTTAGATAAAGCTTCGGAAGGGTTAATTTTCCTGACCAGCGACGGTAACATTGTAAACAAAATATTACGCGCCGGCAACAACCACCAAAAGGAATACATTGTAACAGTTGACAAACCCATTACCAAAGATTTTTTAGAAAAAATGGGCAACGGCGTTGCTATTTTAGATACCGTAACGGCCAAATGTTTTGTAGAGAAAGTACACCCAACTGTTTTCCGCATCATATTAACCCAAGGCCTAAACCGCCAAATACGCCGCATGTGCGAAGCATTGGGCTACGAAGTAAACCGCCTAAAACGCATCCGCATAATGAACATTACCGTTGATGGAATACGGGTAGGAGGGTGGCGCTATTTTACCGATGCGGAGTTGGAAGAAGTAAATAGGTTGGTAGCGGATTCTATTAAGACGGAAGAAGCGAGTAAGTAGGTGCGGATAAGCTACCAGTTTCTCATTGTATTATTTTCCAAGGTTGTTAAAACCTCTAATTCGTCAGCATTTAAATTTGCACGATTTTGTAATAATTCGGTATATTTCTTTATTAACTCTGAGGCAAACTTCTTTTGAATAGATTTAAACTCATTGTCCTCAATGTTAATATTATATGTGGTATCACTTATGCTAAAAATGCCATTTTCAAATATAACTTTCACTTCATATTCTCCCGAAAAGCTAATGCTTTTTTCTTCATCATTTGCCTCAGCATATGGAACCTTGAATTCTGCATAATCTAAATCTTCTGTTAATATTGTAGATGATTTTCCACCCCTTCTTAATATATATTTTTGCTCTAATGTCCCAGTGGCGTCTTCAGCTGGCTTCTCTAATTTAGGAGCAAATATTTGTTTTACATCTCTTGTAATTGTAGGATGTGTTTTTATTATTTTTTTAAATCCAGAATCTGTAATTGATACTTTGTATTCACTACTTTGCAATGCATTTACAATAGGCGAATAAATAATATGTTTTTCTTCGCTTGTATATTTTGCATTCGTAGTACTTTGAAATTCAGCAGAATTATAATCTGGTAAAAGGACATCTTGAGCAAATTCCTCAAATAATTTTTGTCGAAACTGAATGAAATCTTGTGTGTATGCTATGTTACTTAAGTCCATGATTTGAGCATCTGAAACCACACTAATACCAAAGCTGCCGAAAGCAACATCTACTGCAATTAAATTAGACCCGCTTCGTATTTTGACTATATTCTCATCACTTACATCCTCTTCGTTTGAGAATAATTTCCTATACATTACCTCAGTAAATCCTTTATAAGAATTTTGTACATTTCGTAAAAAATCTACAATTTGATTTACGACTACTGCATTTGAATATTTATGCGTTTTTGGCTCTATTTTAATATTAACGGCTTTGTCACGCAGCATTAATATATAAGCGTTTTGGGCTGCTTCTTGTGGAGCCATTGAAAGTGACAATGCCATATTAACTTGTAAAAGTAAGGCATTTAACTCCGTTTTTATTTCTGTATGTGGCTTGCCCTCTAAGGCTGTGAAAATTAATTTCCCTGCTTCTGTATATAAACCACAATTGTATGCAAGGGTCGCTGCACTTCTGAACAGCACCGACCTGGTTGGTTCCGAGTCAAAATCATTAACTAATTCTATGGCAGCTTCTCTTTCTAATTCGAACGCTTGCTTAGACAGAGCAAGGTATTGCTCCATGTCCCTCTCATCAAGAGATTGTTTAGCCTGTTTAGCTAAATCAATTGCTTTTCTATGTATGGAACGGATATCTTTCATTTTTTACCAAAATAAGCTTTAGGAGTAGAAAATTCTACAACTGATATATAGGCTGGTAACATAGAAGAGTCGGTTGGATTTGTTTGTTCTTTTTTCTCTTTAACTCTTTTATCTAATGTGTTTTGTGGTGTTTCTTTAAAAATCCCAGATATTTCAAGACGGGCTAACATAAAGTTTTTAGGATTGTATTTTGTGTGTTCTGCAGTATACCCTAACCAATAATCAAAGCCTGTGCCTATCTCTGCCTCTTCTACTACGGTATATTCCGTATAGTTCTTGGCTAAAAAGAATGATAATGCTTCAGCACCATGCTCTACTATTTTTTTTGACTCCTGATACCCTGCTGTATTTACTACAGAGGACCAATCTAACTGAATATTTTCTGTTTTATCTCCTTGAAGGGCAAGCTGACAACCTGAAGCATGCGAACTTTTTTCTAAAACTACAATACAGTTTTCTTTAAAGAAATCGCATTGTACCGGACTTATTGCTTCAATTGTATCTTTTAATTCTTCTAAAGTAAAAGTCATAGATTTTAATTTATACATAGTATAGACTTTTAAGCAATAGTCTCAATATGTAAGTTTTGGTCTTTGATTTCGGGGTAAATCTAATAAATTTTTTCAAAATTGGTAACTGTTAGACAGATTTTTATAAAAATCCATTATCTAATTCGCTTATTTTCTAATTATCTAATTACCCTTCATTTTGTTCAAAAATTCCCCTCTACTAGGAACTGGGAACTGGCAACTAGGAACTATCTTTGTTACATGCCCAGTTTTTCCCATTTACACGTACACACGCAGTTTTCGTTATTAGACGGCGCCGCCGAAATTGGTAAGCTTTACAAAAAAGCCAAAGCCGACAATATGCCTGCCATTGCCATTACCGACCATGGTAATATGTTTGGCGCGTTTGAGTTTGTGGCCGAGGCGTATAAGCACCGCAGTAACCCTGATGATAAGAACTCGCCGCTGGCCGTAAAGCCCATTGTAGGCTGCGAATTTTACGTGGTAGATGACAGGCATAAAAAACAGTTTACCAAAGACAATAAAGACAAGCGCTACCACCAGCTTATGCTGGCTAAAAATGCCGAGGGTTATCATAATCTCGCTAAACTTTGCTCGCTGGGATATATTGAGGGTTTGTACAGCAAATGGCCCCGCATTGATAAGGAGCTGATTTTGAAATACCACAAGGGCCTTATTGCAACAACGTGCTGCTTGGGTGCATCGGTGCCGCAAATGATTTTGAGCAAAGGTGAGGCCGCTGCCGAAGTGGAATTTAAATGGTGGCTTGATTTGTTTGGCGAAGATTATTACATCGAGCTGCAACGCCACGATATACCTGAACAAAACACGGTAAACGAAGTGTTGCTGCGCTTTGCCGAGAAATTCAATGTAAAAATTATTTGCAGTAACGATAGCCATTACGTTGACCAAGACGATGCCAATGCCCACGATATTTTATTGTGCGTAAACACCGGCGACTTAAAATCAACACCCATTGCTACGGACGAAGAAGGCGGCCGAGGCTACCGTTTTGGTTTTCCTAACGACCAGTTTTTCTTTCGCACAACGGAGCAAATGGGCAAGCTGTTTGTCGATGTTCCGCAGGCGCTGGATAACACCAACGAGATTGTGGGCAAGGTAGAGTTGCTGGATTTGAAGCGCGATATTTTAGTTCCGAATTTTCCATTGCCCGATGAGTATAAAGCGTTAGGCCCTGATGAATATTTACGCCATTTAACTTTTGAAGGTGCACGTCAACGTTACGGCGAAATATCAGCCGAGGCGGAAGAGCGTTTGAACTTTGAGTTGCACACCATTAAAACCATGGGCTTTCCGGGTTACTTTCTCATCGTTGCCGACTTTATAAAAGCGGGCCGCGATATGGGCGTATACATTGGCCCCGGTCGTGGTTCGGCAGCGGGTTCGGCGGTGGCGTATTGCATCGGCATCACCAACATCGACCCTATAAAATATGAACTGCTGTTTGAAAGGTTCCTTAACCCGGAACGGAAGAGCATGCCCGATATTGATACCGACTTTGATGATGTCGGTAGGGAGAAAGTACTGAGCTACGTTATTAATAAATATGGCAAAAATCAGGTAGCGCAAATTATCAACTACGGCACAATGGCGGCAAAATCGGCCATAAAAGACGTAGCGCGTGTAATGGAATTGCCCCTTGCCGATGCCAACGCCATGGCTAAATTGGTTGGCGACAGGCCCGGCATAAAACTAAAAGAAGCCATTGATAACGTACCCGAACTGAAAGAAATTTCGGAGAAGAAAAACGACCTGCGTGCTACAGTTTTGAAAGAAGCGTTGCGGCTGGAAGGTTCGGTGCGTGGTACAGGTATACATGCCTCGGCGGTAATTATTGCCCCGAGTGATTTGTTGGAGCATATCCCGCTATCTGTTGCTAAAGATTCTGACCTTTGGGTGACACAGTTTGAGGGTTCGGTAATTGAAGATGCCGGATTGTTGAAGATGGACTTTTTGGGCTTGCGTACGCTTTCTATCATGAAAAGTGCGGTAGAGCTCATCAAGCAAAACCATAATATTGATATTATTCCGGATGAGATTCCGCTGGATGATTTAAAGACGTTTGAGTTATTTCAAAAGGGCGATACCATCAGCATATTTCAGTTTGAGAGCCCCGGTATGCAAAAGTACCTGAAGGAGCTTAAACCCGATAAGTTTGACGACCTTATTGCCATGAACGCCCTGTACCGCCCGGGCCCTATGGATTATATAGGCAGCTTTATTGCCCGTAAACATGGCCGCGAGCGCGTGGTGTACGACTTGGCCGACATGCAGGAGTTTTTAGAAGGCACTTACGGTATTACTGTCTATCAGGAACAGGTAATGCTTTTGTCGCAAAAGCTGGCGGGCTTTAGTAAAGGCGAGGCCGATACCCTACGTAAAGCCATGGGTAAAAAGCAAAAAGCGGTGCTTGATAAAATGAAGCCCCAGTTTATTGAAGGTTGTGCCAAAAAAGGCCACGACCCTAAAGTTTGCGAAAAGGTGTGGACCGACTGGGAAGCATTTGCATCGTACGCATTTAACAAATCGCACTCTACCTGCTACGCTTTCGTAGCGTTTCAAACGGCCTATTTAAAAGCCCATTACCCTGCAGAATATATGGCGGCGGTATTGAGTAATAACCTTAGCAATATTGAGCAGTTAACATTCTTTATGGAGGAATGCAACCGCATGGGCTTAAAGGTTTTGGGTCCCGATGTGAATGAGAGCTACAACCGCTTCTCAGTAAATGGCCGTGGCGAAATTCGTATTGGACTTGGTGCCTTGAAAGGGGTTGGTGAGGCTGCCGTTGATGCCATTGTAGAAGAGCGAAAAGAAAACGGTCCTTATACATCAGTATTTGAAATGGCGCGCCGCGTTAATTTACGTGCGGTTAACAAGCGCAGTTGGGAGGCTTTGGCTTATGCCGGCGCGTTTGATTTATTAAACCCTGAGGGCCATCGCGCGCAGTTTTTTACAGCTCCTGATAATATTGTTTTCTTAGAGAAAATTCTTCGCTATGGAGCCTTGCATCAGGATAATAAAAACTCATCGCAAAACTCATTGTTTGGTGGCGATAACGAGATTGCTATTGATGAACCTAAATTCCCTGTATGCGAGCCTTGGGGCGAGTTGGAACGGTTAAAGTTTGAGAAAGATGTAATCGGTATCTACATATCGGGCCACCCGCTAGATACGTATAGGATAGAGCTGGAACAGATTTGCCGCCACCGCATTGCCGATATTAATGAGAATATTGCCAAGTTTCAAAACGCACCAGAGTTAACCATTGGCGGCATTATAACTGCCGTGCAGCACCGTACCACCAAAACAGGCAAGCCTTTTGGCAACTTTATTTTGAGTGATTTTACGGGCAGTATGCAAATAGCCTTGTTTAGCGAAGACTATATCAACTTTAAAAACTTTTTGCAAGATGGCTACTTCATTTACATACGCGCCAAAGTGCGCGAGCGTTGGGGCCAGCCCGATAATTTTGAATTAAAAGTGAGCCAAATGTATTTGCTGGATACGGTGAAGGATAAGTTTATCAAATCGCTAACTATACAATTTAAGGTAGATGATTTGAGCGAAGTAGTAGTTGATGAATTGGAAGCGCTAATGAAAGATAACCCCGGCAATTGCACGGTAAACATATCGTTGGTAGACCATGAAAGCGCTATACAGCTCGACTTACGGTCGCGCAAAACAAAGGTAAACCTAAATGCAGGCTTTTTAAAGATGATAGAAAACCTGGCAGGAGAAAATGCTTATAAGTTAAATTAACAACCCTGTTGTCAGAAATTTAGTAAATTGGCAGCCTGTATACGTAGCTAATTTTAATAAATTGCTATATTGCATCAATTAAAAACGGATGAAAAGGACTACAATTCAAATTACTGCGCTGGTTGCATCGGCATTTTTTATTATGCTGGTAGCCTCTTGTAAAAAGAAACCCACCGCTTGCATGACTTTTGAAACTACCAATCTATACGACTCTATTTTTGTTGGCAAGCCGGTGTTTTTTAACAGTTGCTCAGAAAATGAGTCGCGCTTAGAATGGACTATAGGTGCAGGTAATAAGTTTACCAACCCAAAGGTATCAACGGCCTTTGAAACCCCGGGCATACAAACTGTAACATTGCAGGTATGGAATGATAATGATAATAACAGCGACCAAATTACCAACCAACTTTTGGTATATCCTCAATAAGGCGTTAATTTATTATATAGATATAAAAATCCCCGCAAACTTTGTGGGGATTTTTTTGTGCTGGTATTTTAGCCCTTTAGGGCATTTCTCAAGCCCCGCGCTTTAGCGCAGGGAAACAGGTGAGAATGGATATGGGCTTTAGCCCGTTAATAGCAGGCTAAACCCTTGTAAACTTTATTGCTTTAGTCACCATGCTAAAGCGTTTAGTACCCCAAAAAAAATCCCCTCCCGCATGGCGGAAAGGGATTCTATCAGTTATCATCTATCAGTTGACTATTCTTCAGTTTTCTTTTTCCTTTTGCTGGCAGGTGGGGTATCGCCACCGGAACCGGCTTTAATAATTTCTACCTTGATATCTTCAGCACCTTTGTCGTAGTCAACACTAATAGTGTCGCCTTCGGCAAGTTTAGCACCTAAAATCTGCTCAGCTAAGTTATCTTCAATATACTTTTGAATGGCACGTTTAAGCGGGCGGGCACCAAAGTTGGCATCGTAGCCTTTGTCAACCAAAAAGTCTTTAGCTCCGGTTTCCAAGGTTATTTTATAGCCAAGGTCTTCAATGCGTTTGTATAGGTGAGACAGCTCAATATCAATGATTTTGTAAATGTCTTCTTTGCTCAATGAGTTGAACATAATTACATCATCAATACGGTTAAGAAACTCAGGCGCAAAAGCACGTTTTAATGCTGTTTCAATTACGCCTTTGGTATCTTCCTGCACGCGGGCCGATTTAGTGCCGGTAGTAAAACCTACACCGGTACCAAAGTCTTTCAACTGGCGCGGCTTGCCGGTGTGATCGGTGACC
>JANOCJ010000241.1:0-3371 GCA_031412115.1 Flavobacteriales bacterium | reverse complement strand
CCTTTGGCGAACCACCCCTCCTACCTTAGGAGTGGAGAATAATTTACCTCAACAACACCACCGTCCCCAATTTTTTCACATCGCGGTAGGTGGTGGTTTTATAGCGTAGTATATACACATACATATCATCGGCAGCATACTGCCCGCCATACATACCATCCCAGCCTTCGCCGGGGGTGTATGATTCAAAGATTAATTCGCCCCAGCGGTTATAAATTAAAAAGCTGTAATTATCGGTATCTAAAAAAGTCCCTACAGGCATAAATATAGGGTTGCTACCTTCGGGCGTAAAGGCATTGGGTATGTATACCGTTTCGCGCTGCTGCAGGCACAGTATGTTCGACCGACTAGTGTCTTTCAGTCCGTAAATATTACCGTTATTTTCTATCGCCTCTACATAGTAACAAAAGCGGCCATTTCCGTTAATATAATCCCTAATGGTATCATCATATACAAAAAACGGCGATGGCGCTAAAGTAGTAAGGTAGCTATAGGGCGAGAAATCAATACTGCGGTAAAGGTTGTAATGTAAAACATCGGCATCCCAATCCTCATAAGGGTTCCAAGTAAGGCTATTAGTCAAATCTTCATTAGCAGTACCCTGCAATAAAATGGTACGCCCCAGGTTTGATATGTTCGATTCGTTGCCACACTTATCTACCGCAGCTATTTGGTATAAATAATTTTTTTGGCTTGTATTGGCCCCCAAATCAATATACGTTACATACTCTGCGCCCGGCAGGCGATTTAGCGTGAGTAGGTAAGAAAATGGTACACCAATACTATCTGTTCTATACAATTTATAGTTGGTAACAGATGCGTTTGTATCAACTAAACACGACACATACACATCTCCATAAGGGCGCACCGTAGCGCGGTTTAAATACAAAAACTGTGGGCCCGAAATAGAGTCGGCAGTAAGACATGCAATAGCCGATGTTGACGATAAATTGCCTGTAGCATCAACCGCCTGCACATAGTAGCAATAAGGCACACCGGGTGTAATGCTGGGAACAGTATAGCCCGCCGTTGGCACTGTTGCCAGTTGGCTATACGCCCCGCTATTTTGGTTTTGGTAAATGATGTAATTGGCAACACCGCCTTGCATATTTTGGTAGGTATTCCAGGTAAGCACTGCCTCGCCGGTGCAAGGGTCAACACCTGCTTTTACAGAAATAGTGTTATGCGGAAGCCCATAATTACCATAACCGCCACAACTATCAAACGCTGCTATGGCATAGGTTTCAACACCTGTTGATGCGTTGGATAGCGCATTGGTATAGCTTGTATTATTAAAGCCAAAAACAGTATCAATAGGAAGGAAAACACCGCCTACATTTTGGTAAATGATATAACCAACAGCGTCGGGCGATGGGCCGGGTTGCCAAGCCATTACCGCATTGCCTGCCGCATCAACCGACACTGTATCCATAACCACAGCACTGGGTGGGGTAAGGTTTTGAAATAAGCGACCATCAATGTTTGACGATGAGGTACAGCCCGAAGCATCATCCACTTCAACCCTATAGTTAATGCTGTCGCTGCAAATAACCAGCGGGTCGCTATACGATAACACCTGTGTGCTGTCTATCAACGTCCAAGTGCCCAACGGAAATTCTTTAAAAATGCGGTACCAAGATGATGTAGTTGGCAAAGCAGGTACATGCAAAGCATTCCAATCTAGCTGGGCATTAGCGCCGCTATTAGGGTCTGTTACCGATAGATAAATAGATTGCAACGTATCTAACGCAGGCGACAATATAATACCATCGCAGCCGGAGCGTGTTTTTATAAAATAGTAAATGCCTTGGTTGTTTGCCCCTGCGCCGCTATGGGTATAGGTAGCTGTGTTGATATTGAAGATACTATCCACAACCATGTAAGGGCCGTTGGGCGATGTAGAACTGTAAATATGGTAACTGTTGAATGTATTGACGAGGTTGGGTATTGGCAGCCACGATAGTTGCACATCGCCGTTAGGCAAAACAGATACGCACCGCAACTCCGGCGAGGGTTCTACAGGTTTTGCCAAAACAGTAATACTAACGGTAACTATGTTTTGCGATGGGGCGGGGCAAAAATCATCCCTAACCCTAAACACAAAAATATATTTGTTAGAAACAGCAACGCAGCCCGGGTTTTGCGCTATATGGTTGCAGGTGGTTTGCCAGTTAAAGGTAGTTTGCGCCCCTTGGCCCGGTGCGCCCGTAAATGGAGGAGGCGGCTGCAATGTAGCGCAAGGCGGATTTGTACAACCGCTGTTGGCGTTAGTAAAACCTGTGCCATATTGCCCGCCCGACGAGTTGATGGTAACAGATTGGGCAATGCCAATGGGCAGGTATTCTAAATCCATGCCCGATAGGGTAAAGTTTACCAAATCGCCGGCCAATACTGTAGTGTCAAAAGATGGCTGGCCGGTATTAGGGTCGGTAAAAGGGGGCGTAACGGTAGGCGGATTATTGGCGGGGCAACTAAGTATTACAATTTGTATCTCCCTAAAAATTTCGGCCACAAGCTGCCCGCATTTGAATGATTGTACGCGTATGGTGGTAACAAAAAGCCCTAAGGTGTAAGAGGTAAAAGCAACCTCGCCGGTGTTGGGGTTTAATGATGCGCCGGTGTTGTTTGGGTTTAGCGCAGGCCCAGGCAAAGGGGAACTAGCACTATAGCCCGGAGAAAAAATAAGGTTTGGCGGCTGGGAAGTAGCCGGGTCAAAGTTAGTGCCGTTAATCCATTCTAGCGGTGGGGCCCAATCATAGCGCAACGAGTCTAAGTCAGGGTCATAAGCATTGTGGTTGTATTTAAAGGGGCTTCCGGCACAAATAACAATGGCAGGCCGCTCTGCAAACTGTGGGGACGAATCGGTACAGGGAGTATTGTTAATGCCATTATACGCGTACATAATGGCGCGCAGCGTCATACCATGGTTTTGCGGGGCCGATAGGTTAGTAATAGCCATGTTGCGGCAGCAAAAATCGTAGGTAAAGCCCCAGCCCTGCGGCGGAGGCACACCTATGAGTGTTATGGGGTTACTCTCAAAAATAAACTCTTCAACCGCACCCGGTACCGGGTTTATAGTACTGCCCATACTGCAGTTTATAGTAGGACCCGAGCCGTTGCATTGGGGCGAAATATCAATTTGAGAAATAAGGTTCATTGGCACCGAATCAACCACAGGATGGTTCCATACCCTCATTATAACGCTGGTAGTCATTGGCACGCCATTACAATCGCGGTATACGCGCATAGTAAACTTGTATTGGCCGTTGCCAAGGCATACCCATGTAATATCGCCCCCCATAAGGTGCGAAGCCTTTAAGGAGAACGATAGCAAAACAGAAAAAAATAATATCAGGTAGAGTCTTTTCAAA
>JANOCJ010000240.1:0-1571 GCA_031412115.1 Flavobacteriales bacterium | reverse complement strand
CCCCGACTGGTGTAAGCAACTCTCCCCCTAAAGTAGGGGGAGTACCGCGAAGCGGGGAGGGGGTATTATCATATACCACCCCGGCACTTCGTGCCACACCTCCTACATTAGGAGGGGAGAACTTAGCTTTAGAATTATTTTTTATCATACTGATAAATATTTTTCATTATTCATTTTTCGTTTTTCATTAAAAATTAGCGTACTCATCGGTTTTCATAATCTCCAATTGCACTTTTTCAAAGTTGTGTGTGGTATTAAAATCAAGCAGTAAGTTATACACCTCGGGCGTGCTGGCAAGGCGGGCAAGGTAGGTGCGGTAGGCCCAGCGTATAAGGCCTTCGTCAAACTCGTTGCTATGGGTAAGTATTTGTACAAGGTTGGCCTTGTTTTGGCCGGGCTGGCCCATTACCGTTGTGGCAGTATTGCTTTCAACCATGGCATAGGCGGCGTTAAATTCGGCCTGCGTAGGAAAACGGCTAAACAAGTCGTTGAATGATGCCCGTACAAAGTTAAAGCTGTTCATATTTATCTCGTCGTACACATCGTTATACAGCAAACGGGCATACACTTCGTTAATATCAATAAGCCCGGCGCGGTATTCAAACGGAATGGTAATGAGTTTTTGTAGGCGGATAACGCGTTGCTTGTTTAGCTGAAAGTTTAGGCTGTCGCCATTAAGGCTATCAACAGCAGCATCGCCTTGGGCAATGCCAATGTATTGGTTAATAATGTCGATAGAAGCGCCCTCAATCATACGAAACTTAAACAGCTCGTATAACCTTTGGTGGTAGGCAATAAAGTACGACGAGTCTCCGGCAACAAAGGCTGTATCAGTCTGCAAACGAGTTATCAAATCAATGCGCGATGCGCTATCTAAACTGGCGGCGCGAAGCTTTGCCACTTCTGCTACCATTTCGGTATCCAGCGGCTCGCGGCCTATAAGGTCAATAAACAGGCGGTTTACGTAATTTTCTACCTTAACAGTAGGTATACCGTCGTAGTAGGGGGCGTTGTTGTTAGGTATAAAGGCTTCGTCCTTTTTGCACGATACCAATACAACCACCAAACAAAACGCAAGTATTGAAAGGGATAAAATTTTCTTCATAACCAACAGATAAGTAAAGATATTGATTTGCTATGGAAATATGGTACACAACTTATGTTAAATTTTACACAATAATTTTGTTTGTATTGGTTTGATTTTAAACAGTATACTAAAAATTTTCAACCTAAAGTTTAGGGCTGCGTTGTTTGGTTACATAAATACCTATTTTTATGGGCTAAATCATAAAAAAACATACAACAATGAAAGCCCTTAAAATTGTATTACTTGCCTTGGTATTAACCTTTGCTGCACAAGCCCAAACCGCTATTACCGCTAAAGAGATTATTGAAAAAAGTGCTTGTGCTGATATAGCTTGCGCGCAAAGCTTTTTTAAAGCTAAAGGATATAAGTTTAAAGTAACCGGTAAAGAGTATTATTTTACCCCTGTTGCTACAACGGCTGCTAATAAAGAAGATGGTTACAATGTTGAGATGGGTAGTGCTAAAAACAGCTTTTCGTTTGTAAC
>JANOCJ010000239.1:0-4191 GCA_031412115.1 Flavobacteriales bacterium | reverse complement strand
CAACAACTTCGGCCCTAACTACAAATATGCCACCTGCGTTGGTTGTTGGGTTATTAAGTTCAAACAAACCATAGCCCGATGATGTACCTACCGGAAAAGAATAGGTTGTACCTGTGGCAAGGCTTACCGGGAAAGAGCGTGTCATTGGGCCGCTAACATAGCTGGCTGTAGAGCCTACAGTAACCGCAGCGGCTGCCGTATTAGTTACGTTTACTATGTTAGTAATATCGGTATTTAATATACCGCTTGTTAGGGTAAGCACGCCGCCAACATTTACCGGCGATGCCAATGTAACCGTTGCGCCGCCTGTTTTATTTATAGTTATACCACCGGTAGTAGTACCCAGTACAGAGCCTGTGTACGTACCAATAGTAAATGTTTGCGATGTTGAACCGGTAAAGTTTAGTGTAGCACCTGCGCCGTTGGCTGTAAGTATACCATTGTTGGTATACGTGCCGCCTAAATAAAGAATATAGGTAGCAATACTAAACGTTTTGGTTGAATTTATTTGCAGGTTGTTAATTATAGCTGAAACTGCCGATGCGCCATTTAATGTAGCGTTAGATGCAACCTCAACATTGGCAATGCCGGGTGCAGTGTAAGTGCCGCCAAGTGTTAGTGTTTGTGTGGTAGCACCGTTTAATAATAGTTTTGATGTTGCATTGGTAGCGTTTATAGTACCACCGTTAACCAAGCAGCTGGTAGCACCGGCTACGCCAATAGTATATCCGGCAAAATCTAATGTATTGTTTACCCCGTTGTTTAATATGTTGGCAATGGTTGTGTTGCCCGCAAATGTTTTGGTAACGGCTGCTGAAGCTGTAGTTAATAGGTTACCATAGGTTGGAACGTTTGATATGGTTTGCGCTTGGTTTGAGGAATACGTTACGTTTGATGTAGCGCCTAATGTGTAGGTAGCAAAACTTGGTAATGTGGTAGCTGTAGTTGCAGAACCAAACTGAATGCTTGCACCGTTAATAACATTTAATATACCTGTGCCCCCGCCGGCTATTTGAAAGCCACCGTCATATAACGTTGTTGTGCCAAATACGGTAAGGTTGCCGCTAACTGTAACAGCGTTGCTTAGTGTTTTTAATAAAGAGCCTGAAGCTGTTAGGTTAGGAAACGTATTGCTTATTTGACTAAATGCCGTATTTGAATATGTAGTAGCTACAGTAGAAGCTAAATCAATTGTACTGGTTGCATCTAGCGAAATGCTGGTAAAAGCAGTAGGTAACCAAGGAGTTGCAGTTTTAGTTGTGCGGTAAGTAGTGCCGCTACCTAGTGTCCAGGTGCCTGTTGCATTACCGGTTAATTGAAAGCCGCCATCAGCTAAAATACCCGATACTACATTTAAGTTATTTGTAACTGTTGTAGCAGCGCCTAAAGTGGCCGTTTGTAAGTTTTTAGTAATGGTAAGGTTGTAATAAGTAGTTCCTTTTACGGTTTGGGTGTTACCTGTTAGGTTATAATTTACGGTATTGGGGTTGGCGGTAGCTGTCAAAGTTGTTGGTCCGACACTCAATGAAGTCCAATTTAAAGTTGAGTTTGCAGCATTTGTAAAACCACCAGTTCCTGTAAAAGTACCCGATGTGGTTACGGTGCTATTATTTGTGAATGTTCCAGGAGTTGTTATCGTTAGCGCAGTAGTATTAGTATATGTGCCGTTATTAATAAAAGTATTGGCTACTGTAATGGTATGTGTGCCAACATTCATTGTGCCAGCATTAGTAAGTGCTGCTGCATTAGTAAGTGTTGTTACAGTAAGTGTACCATTGTTTGTACGTGTAGCAGCAATAGCTAATGTACCAAACGATATGGTGCCGTTAATAGTAGCGCCCGCAGTAGTAGTCATGTTGTAAGTTGCGGTGCCTGGAGTAAATGTTCCATTATTTGTAACACTATTCCCAAAATTTATTGTACCGGCAACTGTACAGTTCCATGTACCGTTATTGGTAAAACTGCCAGTAAAAGTTCTGGCTGTAGTATTGGTTGTAACGTTAATAGTACCACCTGTAGATATAGTAGTAGTTCCTGTTACAGTGAAGGTAAATGCAGTGGCAAGCGTTAAAACCCCGCTAGTACCCTGCCCAACTTGCAGGCTAGCGCACGTTGTGGCTGCTCCAATAGTTACAGTTGCCCCATTGGCAATAATAACATCATCACCTGCAACTGGAGCTACGCCACCAACCCATGTGCCGGGAGTTGCCCAAACACCACCGGTAGCGGTAGAGGTAATTGTTGCAGCACTTGCCAATCCAACCGTAAAAACTGCAAGAACTAAGAGTAATAACTTTTTCATATGTAGAGCATTAATGAGATGTTGAATATAATTTTTCACTATACTTTGGGAGTATTTATTTAACTTTTTACTAACAACTTGCAAACATAAGTAAATTAAGTGGTTTTTCCCAATATATAATGCTAAACCTGAGCAGTTTGACCCAAAATAGGCCTCCAATTAATGTTGCTGTATTGTAAATACAACATTTTCAAAATGTTACGGGTTTGTAAATTTACCCCCGGTGTTGAAAAAATACTCAGTTGGGTAGGCGGGGAGGTATGCTAGTTGGTAGCGAAGGTCAGCATCAAATTGGCGGTAAAGTTCCACAGCAAAACCAGCAGCGTAGCTATTATTTTCGATACGTAAAAGTTTAATTTAAAGCGCGTTACCAAAATATAAATAACCAACGTATTCAACCCCAGCCCTATAGCCGATACCCCCAAAAACTTAAGGTACTGGGTTAGCATCTCGGGGCTATGGTCGTTAAACGTCCAGTAGCGGTTTAAAAAGTAGTTTGATGTAGCGCCGCACATGTAGGCAATGCCGTTGGCCAGGTACTTATTCAGCTTGGCTTTTTCTTTCAAAAGCCAGGTTATGCCAAAGTCTACCACGGTGCCGCTTACGCCAACAACACCGAATTTTAAAAACTTCAACAAATTTGCCGTCGAGAAGAACATTGGGCTACCTAAATTGCGGTCGCAAAAATGGAGATAATTTTCTAATGGACGCTAAAAAAATCAACAATACGGTAGCTTCTGTATTTTCTTTTTTTCAAAAGGAATTAAAGGGTATTTATGACGAGGGGGAAATTGGAAGCTTTGCCCGCCTTGCACTGGAGTTCTTTTCCGGCATACCCTATGTTGCCTTTCGGTCCAACCTGGATGTAGAGGTAGATGATGCGTTGTTTAACAAATATGCCGATACCGTTGCCGCCCTTAAGCAGCACCAGCCCATACAATACATTTTGGGCCAAACGGAGTTTTACGGCCTGCCCATAAAAGTAACCCCGGCGGTGCTTATACCACGCCCCGAAACGGAAGAGCTGGTTGACCTGATTGTAAAGCAATATCAACACCAACAGGGCATTAAAGCGCTTGATTTATGCACCGGCAGCGGCTGCATAGCCTTGGCGCTGAACAAAAACATGCCCCAATCGTTACTATGGGCGGTTGATGTATCAACAGAAGCGCTGGCGGTTGCTGCGGAATAGAATGTGCTGAATAATGCCTCGGTACAATTTATCCAAGCCGATGTTTTGGGGGATGAAACAAGCCAATACCCTACGGGGCTGGATGTTATAGTTAGCAACCCACCGTATGTGCCCCAAGCCGAATTGGCTGCTATTGCGCCTAACGTAAAAGAGCATGAGCCGCATTTGGCATTATTTGTGCCTGATGATGAACCGTTAGTATTTTATAAAAAGATAAGTACTTTAGCATTAAATCAACTTTTAAGCCCCGGTGGGCGTTTGTACTTTGAGTGCCATACCAATTACGCAGCGCAGGTTGTAACTTTGTTGCAAAATACAGGGTATAAAAACTGCCAATTAATTAACGATATAGGAGGCCACAACCGCATGGTTACAGCCCAAAAATAAAATTAAATTATGATTGAAGACGTTCCGAATTTAAACGAAGACGATAGGATTATTAAGGCTTTTGCCGAAAAAGACTGGAATGAAATAAGGACATCAAATTCATGGCAAATTTTTAAAATTATGGCCGAGTTTGTTGATGGATTTGAAAAATTGGGTAAAATTGGCCCCTGTGTTTCCATCTTTGGTTCAGCCCGTACCAAGCCCGATAATGTATACTACAAAATAGCCGAAGACATAGCATCTAAGCTTACCAAAGAAGGCTACGGCGTTATTACCGGCGGCGGCCCCGGCATTATGGAGGCAGCCAACA
>JANOCJ010000238.1:0-16822 GCA_031412115.1 Flavobacteriales bacterium | reverse complement strand
CTACACCAACCCATCTACCAACAGCAGCGAAACCGCGGCACCGTTGGGTAGCCCTAGCGATGATTTGCCGTTTTAATGTACCACCCCCCTTCCCCCTCCTAATTTAGGAGGGTGTGGCTGATCCGCCAAAGGCGGAGAAGACGGGGGTGGTAGAAATTTCTAACCCAACATCACCCGTTTTGTATTACTTTTGTTTTGCAACCAATTAAAACCCCATTTTGGACGGCAGTAGTAGCATATCATCAGACCCTTACCAGGGTTTTTTACTCGTAATACTTCAAATTACCGTTAAGCCGTTTTCATACAGCTTAATAATAATTGGCTTAGTAATGGTTTTATTACTGGCCTTTTCGGCTTTTTTCTCTGCTTCTGAAAATGCTTTTTTCTCGTTAGGCCCAACCGATAGGGATAACCTTGAAAACCAAAACAGCAATACCGCTACCCTTATTGGCGAATTGTTGGAGCGCCCTAAAAAACTACTGGCAACTATACTTATTGGTAACAACATTGTAAATGTGGGCATGGCGGTACTGTCTACCGCTTTTACCGAGGAGTTGTTTAACTTTCCGCCCGAAGATAATACCCTAAAACTGGTAATACAGGTTATTGCCGTTACCTTTATATTATTGCTTGCCGGCGAGGTAGTGCCTAAGGTATATGCAACCCACAACCCCCTAAAGGTGGCCGGTTTGGTAGCACGCCCTATTAGGGTTATGGAATGGATTTTTACCCCCCTTAGCTATTTTATGGTTAAGGCCACGGGCTTTTTTGATAAGCGCATAAAACGCAGCCGCACACTATCGGTTGATGAACTGTCGCAAGCATTGGAACTTACCGACGAGGAAAGCCTGCACAAAGACGAGAATAACATTTTAAAAGGCATTGTAAACTTTGGTAATACCGAGGTTACCCAGGTTATGCGCCCGCGTATTGATGTTAAGGCCATTGACCAAAGTACCCCCTATACCGAAATGCTACAGGAGGTTATGGATTACGGCTACTCGCGCGTGCCTATTTATAACGAAACGTTTGATAGCGTAACCGGTGTATTGCATATTAAGGACCTGCTACCCCACCTAGATAGTACCGATAATTTTGACTGGCACACCCTTATACGCAAGCCCTATTTTGTGCCTGAGAATAAGAAGATTGACGATTTGCTGAAGGACTTTCAGGCACGTAAAATACACATGTGCGTTGTGGTTGATGAGTATGGCGGAACCAGTGGCATTGTTACCTTAGAAGATATTATTGAAGAGATTGTAGGCGAGATAAACGATGAGTTTGATGAGGATGATATTACCTACTCTAAGCTTGACGATTACAACTTTGTATTTGAAGGCAAAACCTTGTTAAACGACCTTTACCGTATAACCGGTATTGACGATGCCGAAGAGTTTGACAAAGCCCGCGGCGAAAGCGAAACCCTGGCCGGCTTTATATTAGAAATAATAGGCAACATGCCCCACCGCAACCAGGAAATTGAATTTAACAACTACCGCTTTAAGGTTGAGGCTGTAGACAACCGCCGCATAAAACGCATTAAGGTTACTATACCCGTACTTGACGAAGAATAATTCAGTAAACAGATAACAGTGAACAATGAACTGTGTTGTTTGCATTAAAATATAACAATTGTCCTGTTTTTATCGTTTCTCTATTCTCTTTCTCCACTCTGTTTCTCTTGCTAAATATTGTTCACTGTTCGTTGTTCTCTGTTCACTGCATGCTACGCACGCTTGCCTAATTCAATCGCTTCCATATTGCCCATTTTACCATTTTCAATAGTAAAGCGTAGCATAGTACGCAGCAGGTGAAAGCCATGTTTGCCGCAAGCGCCGGGGTTTAGGTGTAGCAGGCTGTAAGGCTTATCGTACACCACACGCAAAATATGCGAGTGTCCACAGATAAACACCGCCGGCTTATATTCATTAATCATAGCCTTAACATTGGCAGGGTAGCGGCCGGGTGCACCGCCTATATGCGTCATCAATACACTTAAGCCTTCAACGGTAAAGTGCAACGTTTCTTTAAACTCAGTACGCAAAACCCCTCCGTCAATATTTCCGTAAACAGCGCGTAAAGGTTTAATTGTTTTTAGTTTATCCGTAACTTCGTTCACACCTATATCACCGGCGTGCCATACTTCATCGCAAGGCGCAATGTGCCTCAGCACATCGTCTCCAAGGTAGCTGTGCGTGTCTGATATTAGTGCTATACGTTTCATTTGCCAAACCAAATAAAATGAAAAAAACCGTAGTTGTTGCTTGTTTTATATTAGCTATGAGCATTAGTTATGCCCAAACGGCTACACAGCTAAAAATAAAAGCGCGGGCACGTTTTGATAAAGATGACTATACGCAGGCGTTGAACCTTATAAACCAAGCCATAAGCAAAGGGCCTGACAGCGCTATTTACCACCAAGACAAAGCCGTTTATTTACATTTTTTAAAAAAGGAAAAAGAGGCCGAGGTCGTCGCTAATGAAATACTAACCCTTTTTAATGACGATTACGATGCCTATTACAAAGCCGCAGGTTATTTTTCGTTGGTTAAAAATTTTGAGCGTACCATTGAAATATACGATGAGGCTATTATAAAATTTCCTACAGTACCCAATACCGTAAAGCAGAGTTTTTATTGGTACCGCGGCGGTGCCAAGGCACACATTATGGACTATGAAGGTGCTTATGCCGATGATTTTGCAGCCTATAAAATAGATACCACCAGCATTGATGCATGGCTTAACCTAGCGCTGGGCCTGCAACAAATTGGCAAGATTGAAGAATCAATAAGCTGGTATAAAAAAGTGCTGGAGCGCCAGCCCGACAACCTGCTATATTACAACAACCTGGGCTGGCTGTACGACAATGTGGGCAAGTTTGCCGAGGCCGAAGCGCTGCTTAACAAAGGCATTAAGCTAATGGAGAAGTTAGATAAAAAAAGCGCAGAATACAGTTGGCGTACCCATGGCCTTATGTATAGCAACCGTGGTTGGGCGCGCTTTAAGCTGGGCGATAATAAAGGTGCGTTAAAAGATTTGGAAAAGAGTATAGAGCTGTACCCATCAAACTCATACGTATATAAAAACCGTGCATTAGTTTACATATCGCAAAACAAAAACAGGGAAGCCTGTATGGATTTATACAAATCGCTAGCCTTGGGCTTTACCGATATGTATGGCGATGAGGTAGAAAAAATGGTATTGGCCTATTGCAGGTAAAGAACAGATAATTAGAGACAAACTAATAAAACCCTAAATTACCCAAATGAAAAAAACACTCTTCCTCTTATTCGCCCTACTAAGTATTGCTACCCTACAAGCCCAAACCGCCGACGAACTGGTTAAAAAAGGCATGGAACGCGCCGGTAAAAAAGACTATAAAGGCGCCATTGGTTTTTTTGACAAAGCCATAGCTATCAACCCCAATATATCCGACGTTTATTTAACCCGTGTGTATTGCATAGCCAACAGTGGCGATTTTGATAAAGCCAAAGAAGAAGCAGCAAAAATTCCGGCACTTTTTCCTGATAGTATGGATGCGCAAATGTCTGTAGCCAGCTTTTTTTCTGATGTAAAAGATTTTGATGAGGCGGTTGAAATCTACGATAACATATTTAAAAAATTTACCGGCCTGCCCGATACTACTATGCTGCACCTGTATCTTATACGCGGTAGTTTAAAACACAGCATGAACGATACGCAGGCTGCTAAAGAAGACTATGACAAAGCTGCGGCTATTGACTCTAACGATGCCAACGTAATGATTAGCCTGGCCGGTGTTTACGACGATTTGGGCAAGCCCGAAGAATCGGTACGGCTTATGACCAAAGTAATTAAGCAAGACCCTGAAAATATTTTGCTATATAACAACCTGGGCTTTGTATACAACAACATGGGCAAGTATAAAGAGGCTGTAGACATCTTCAACAAATCCATTGCCCTGAACGAGAAAAAGAAAGACTATATCAATAAAGAAATATTAGGCTTTACCTATAGTAACCGCGGACACGCTAAGTATAAGTTGGGCGATAATAAAGGTGCGCTGAAAGATTTTGAAAAAAGTATAGAACTGGCCCCGTCAAACTCATACGTATTTAAAAACCGCGCACTGGTTTACATTGCCATGAATAAAAATAAAGAAGCTTGCTTAGACCTGTACCGTGCTATATCATTAGGTTTTTCAGATATGTATGGCAACGAGGTTGAGAAGTTAATTAATGCGTATTGCAGGTAATAACCCGAATGAAAAAATTAATTCTCCTTTTGCTATGCTCCCTTTTCTGCTTAGCAACCCACGCCCAAACGGCAGATGAATTGTACCAAAAAGCAAAAAATCGCAACGAAAAAAAAGACTACAATGGTGCTGTAGCTCTTATAGATAAAGCCATTGCGCTAAAGCCAACCTGCGATTATTATTATGTTCGGGCTATATATGTGCATAATTCAGGCGATAAAGAAGGCGCCCAAAAACAGGCGCGCGATATAATTGATATCTTTCCTGACAGCGTAAAGGCGTGGATGGATGCCTCTTCGTTTTTTATTGCTATTCAGGATTTTGACCGTAGCTTGGAAATTGCCGACTCTATGATTACCCATTTTCCTATTGTTTCAGACAGTATACGCATAGAGCTATACATGTTTCGTGGCACAGTTAAAACTAGCATGAACGACCATGTGGCGGCTGAAATTGATTTTAAAGTAGCCTATGCTATTGACTCTACAAACGAGGAGGTGCTGATTGATCTTGCAGGTGTATATGATGAACTGGACCGCGATGAAGAAGCAGTGCGCCTGATGAAAAGGGCCTTGGCTATAAACCCCGGCAATGAACGTTTGTATAACAACCTTGGCTTTTTGTACGATAATATGGGCCGCTATAAAGAAGCCATTGAAATGTTCAACACATCCATAGCCCGCAACAAGGGTAAGGATGATTTTGGCAGCAGGGAAACCACAGGCTTTAGCTATAGCAACCGGGGCCACGCCAAATACAAATTGGGAGACAATAAGGGGGCGATGAAAGATTTTGCCGAAGCGGAAAAGCTAACGCCCTACGACCCCTATATGTATAAAAACCGAGCGCTGGTTTACATTGCCATGGGCAAAAATAGAGAAGCCTGCTTAGAACTTTATCGCGCCATATCGCTAGGCTACAGCGAGATGTATGGCAACGAGGTAGAGAAGTTGATTAATGCTTATTGCAGGTAATAAAGCTCCGTAGATTAATTATGCGTAAGCAAAGATTGGCCTTCATTTCGAAACGGGCACCTGCAAGGAAAGTGAATGTGTCCGCCTAAGGCGGACAAAGCGCGCGCTGTTTGAAGTCTGCCATAGGCAGACAAGTTTGCGCGGTTTAGTGAACGCCCCGTAGCAGGTCGGGGAGAAATGACAGCCTTGATTTTTTGATTACTTTTTGATCAAGCAAAAAGTAATAAGAGTAGCTTTGCCTTATAAATGATTCCATTTTCTGCCCCACGTATTGACCAACTTGTTGTTGACGAAGTAACCCATACACTTCGCAGTGGGTGGATTGGCACCGGGCCAAAGACCAAGCTTTTCGAGAAAAAACTGTCGGAGTATTACGGCGCTAAAGCTACGCTATGCCTTAACTCGGCTACGGCAGGCTTAGAGACTATGCTGCGCTGGTACGGTGTAGGCGTGGGCGACGAGGTAATTCTATCGGCATACACTTTTGCAGCTACCGCCAACGTAATTATACACTGCGGCGCTACCCCTGTTTTTGTTGATGTAGAGGAGGATTTTAACATATCGCCCCAAAAAATTGCGGCGGCTATTACCACCAAAACCAAGGTTGTTATACCGGTTGATTTTGCAGGCTTTCCTGCCAACTATACCGATATTTTTTCGGTAGTAATTGATGCAAAAAATGCCTTTATACCCACCAATTTAATACAAGAAGAACTGGGTAGGATTTTGGTAATATCTGATTCTGCACATGCCTTGGGTGCAACCTATAATGGCATCAAAATAGGCACCCAGGCCGATGCGATGGTGTTCTCTTTTCATGCATCAAAAAACCTTACAACGGCCGAAGGCGGCGCTATTGCGCTAAACCTGCCCGAACCGTTTGATAACGAAGCGATTTACAAAACGCTTTGCATACAAACCCTGCACGGGCAAACTAAAGATGCTTATGCCAAGGCCCTGCAACATAGCTGGAAGTATGATGTAATAGAAGCTGGTTATAAATACAATATGCCCGATTTGTCTGCATCAATTGGTTTGGTAGAATTAGCTCGCTACGATGCAGAAACACTGCCCAAACGCAAGCAGATTTTTGATTTTTATACTGAATATTTTGAAGGGTTTGACTGGGCGCAACTGCCGGTTGTAAAAACAACGCAAAGCGAAACATCGTACCACATATATGCCCTGCGCATTAAGGGTATTACCGAAGAGCAGCGGGACGAAATTACCCGCCACATTATAGCTGCCGGTGTTTTGGTAAACGTGCATTTTATGCCCGTTCCGGCGCTTACGTACTATAAAAATTTAGGCTATAACGTGGCCGATTATCCGGTAGCTTATGATAACTACAGCCGCGAGATATCATTGCCTGTTTTTTACGATTTGACGGACGAGCAAATGCAAACCGTAGCCCGCGTTGTTGTAAATTGTGTGGAGCAAATTGTGAAGCCATGAACATTGAGGAGCTGCGCGAATACTGCATAAGCAAAGATTTTACCGAAGAAGGCCTGCCCTTTGGCCCCACCGTATTGGTATTTAAAGTAATGGGCAAAATGTTTGCCTTGGTGGGGTTAGATAATGACCCTTTATCTATCAACCTTAAGTGCGACCCCGAAAATGCCGTTGCCCTGCGCGAAGAATACCCCTGCGTATTGCCCGGCTACCATATGAATAAAGCCACTTGGAATACTGTTGTTATTGATGGCTCTGTGGGCGATGCACTAATAAAGCAGTGGATAGATGAGTCTTATAATTTAGTGTTGGCAGGTGTTCCTAAGTCGGTAAAGGCTAAATTTGCAAAATGAGAAAAGTGCCAAAACCCAGCAGCGTAGCGCGTTATTTTTTTAGAAAAATACTCGGCTATTTTTTGCAGGGCACGCTGTTCCTAGCACCCATAGGGCTTACGGCCTATTTAGCATCATGGTCGTTTATTAATATTGATACGCTGGTAAGCAACATTTTACCGGTTCAATTTCAAATTCCGGGCGTAGGCATACTTATTGCGGCGGTAATTATTACCATAATCGGCTATTTTTCTTCAAAAATTATTTTTACATTTTTGTTTGATAACGTAGAGGATTTGCTGGAGCGTGTGCCGGTGGTGCGTGTTATCTACACATCCGCCCGCGACTTTATGGAGGCCTTTTTGGGGAAAGAGAAACGCTTTAACCAGCCCGTTTTAATAAAAATGAGCAAAGCCGAAGATATTGAACGCGTCGGTTTTATTACCCAAACTGATTTAACAGAACTAGGCATTGGAGAAGGAAAATGCGCCGTATACATTCCACATTCGTATAATTTTTCGGGTAATTTATTTATTGTACCTAAAGAAAATGTACGGCCTATTGAGGGCGTAGAAGCATCGGAACTAATGAAGTTTGCCGTATCGGGCGGTGTTACAAAATTGAAAGAAACAGAAGAAGAAATAATGGAAAACGAACGTAAAGAACACAGCAAACTACTGCGCCTGTTTAGGTTGGTAGGCTTTGTTGAAGGGGTGTCATTTTTACTATTGGTATTTATAGCAATGCCTATAAAGTATATGGAGGCATTAGGTCAAAATCCGCTGCCGGTAAAGTATATAGGCATGGCGCACGGTGTTTTGTTTGTGCTGTATATGGTATTGCTATTGCGCTGCGCGCTGGAATATAAATGGGGCGCTAAAAAATGTGCAATTTTGTTTGTAGCTTCATTTTTACCCTTTGGCACTTTCTACACCGACAAAAAATATTTGCAAGAGGAAGAAGCGACAATCGTTTAAACCCCTGCTATTACAATCACAATCTCGCCTTTAGGTGTGTGTGCGGTATAATGTTGTAGCAACTCAGCTACTGTGCCGCGGCGGTTTTCTTCAAACATTTTAGTTAGCTCTCGCGCTACAGAAGCTTGGCGTTCAGCACCAAAATACTCTACCATTTCGGTTAGGGTTTTTATCAGTTTATGCGGGCTTTCATAAAGCACTATCGTGCGTTCTTCTAAAGCTAACTCTTTAAAGCGTGTTTGACGGCCTTTTTTTGGAGGCAGAAATCCTTCAAATACAAAGCGTTCGCAAGGCAAGCCGCTATTTACTAGGGCCGGTACAAAGGCCGTAGCGCCGGGCAAACATTCAACCGCAATGCCGTTGCGTATACACTCGCGCACCAGTAAAAAGCCGGGGTCAGATATTGCCGGTGTGCCCGCATCGCTAATAAGGGCAAGGCTTTCGCCGGCGGCAATGCGTTGCGCCCAGCCCGCTACCGTTTTATGCTCGTTGTGCATATGGTGCGATATGGCCCTTTTTTCAATGCCCAAATGGCGCAGCAAAAACGACGAGTTGCGCGTGTCTTCGGCCAAAATAATATCAGCCTCCTTAAGCACTTTTATAGCGCGAAGGGTAATATCATCAAGGTTTCCAATAGGGGTGGGCACTATGTATAGCTTCGACATTTTTAGCACATTTTTAATCCCCCTTTAATTAAAGGGTTAGTCTCGCCTAAGGCGAGACGGGGGATTTTTTTGTAAAGGTAACTTTACTTCCAATAAACAGTAAACAGCCCTGTGAAATTCTTGCTGCCCATAATCATACTATTCTGCTTTTCGTGCAAGCAAGCTATGCCCAAACTTACCATGGCCGACTTAAAATTTGCCGATTATGAACGCGAGTGGATTGCAAAGAATAAGGTGGATAGTATGTATCAAACCTTGCACTATCTTCACATGCGCGACAGCATTTTTCCTTATAAATATGATAGCATGGGGCAGTTAGTAGCAGAAGGCGATGGTACTTGGTTTGAAGATGGCAAGCGTTATGAATATAATTCATTAGGTTATGTGGTTAGAGAAACAAGGGTGTCTGATTACATAGCTTCTGAAGATTTTATATACAAATTTAACCCCGATAATTTGTTGTTAAACCAATATATTATATACGATGTACGTGATACCGGTTGGATGAACTTTAAAAAGGATACTGCACTATGCCGTTTACATTATTTTGACTTAAATGGTATGGAAACACAAAAGAATTATTTTATGTGGAACCTACCCACAGTAAATACATATAAGTATGATAATGCTGGGAATATTATTGAGATAGATTTTAGAATATTATCAAGTAAAAGAGATGCCAAAAAGGTGTTTCAATCTCATTGGTATACCGGCCCTGTTGAAAGTAAAAGCATGCTCTATTATTCAAATGGAATTATTGATTCTGTTATTACTGACAACTACATTTTGTGGCCTGAAAAACATTCTACTACCCGTATATACTACGATGGCAGAGGGTTGAGGTATAAAAAGATAGAACGCGACACGCTTATTTATACCTACAAATACACTTTTAGAAAATAAGTACTACCACTTTCACCGCTAGTGAGATTCCCGCCTGCGCGGGAATGACGGGTTACTTTCCTACCACCTAAAACGTCTTTACAAACTCTGTAAGCAGCGTAAACAAGTGCGGAAACTCAACCATAGGCAATGTTTCACGGCGGTCAAAAACATCGTGGTAGGCTTTTATGCCACCCATGGTGTAGATAAAAAATGCAGGCACACCTTTTTCGGTAAACGGGTAATGGTCGCTGTTGGCGGCCTTTCCGCGTATTTTTACCTCTTTTAGTAAGCCCCTTTTTGCATTAATGGCAACCAGCGTATCAAATTGCGGTTTAAATACACTGCCATTTACTACGGTAATGCCTTCATCGCCGGTGCCCAGTATATCAAGGTTGGTCAAAAATTTAATTTTACCCAGCGGAAACGCCGGTTTTTTAACGTACTGAAACGAGCCCAAAAGCCCCAATTCTTCGCCACCAAAAGCAATAAAAGCAATGCTGTATTTAGAAGGGTTTTTGGTGTAGTATTTTGCTAATGAAAGTAACATGGCCGAACCGCTTGCATTATCGTTAGCGCCCGTAAAAATAGCATCGTGGCCCATAATGCCCAAATGGTCGTAATGCGCCGTAAATACAATAAAACTATCGGGACGCTCGGTGCCTTTTACATAGCCCATTACGTTGCGGCCGGTATATTCAGGTATAAAGCGGTTTTCAATATCCAGACTAATGGTTTTGGGATAGGCTTTTAGCGCCGACGAAATTATTTGCAGCGAAGGGAATTTGCCTACCTCCATAGCAATGTCCCATGTTAGTTTTTCTTTCACTTCAATTACGCCTAAAGCTTCTAAATGGTTGCCTGCTATAACGGCGTTAAGGTTTTTCACGGCCTCTGCATCTTTAGCGCCTTTCAGGTTAAATAGTAAAAATACTTTACCATATTTTTTACCTAGGAATTTCTTCAGTTTCTTGGCATCGTTTATCGTATTACTGTCGCAAACTTCTACCTTGGCTTCGCCTTTATAGGTAGGGCAGGTAGCGCCCACAATGTATTCGGCGCCTGGTTTAAGGGCAGCGCCATCCAGTTTTACCTCCATAGCCCCCGGAAAAATATTGACCGGAAATTTAAACGTTTGGTAGTAGTTGTTGGTGGTAAAAGGTTGTACGCCCAGCTTTACAAATTCGGTAGCTATAATGTTGGCTGCTTTTTCGTCGGCATTTTTGTAGTAGCCGCGCCCTAGTAGCGCCGGCGATGCTAATGTATCAAGCATTTGGCGGGCATAGGCGTGGTCGTAGCCGGGTGTTTGGGCGTGTAAGCTGCCAACGGCAATGCAAAATATAAGTATATACCTGATTAATTTCATAGCTGTAAATAACGCACCAATTTATAACTTTGCTGCTATATACAACATAATTAGTGCCAACACATTTAACAGAAATTAGTGGCTATGCCACACAGGTTGACGACAAGCTGAATAGTTTGTTGGAAGGCCGCACCCCTACAGGCTTATACGAGCCCATTGCCTATACGCTAAGTTTGGGCGGAAAACGTTTGCGACCCGCCTTATGTATGCTGGCGTCGCGCTTGTTTTGTGGCGATGCGGAGCGTGCGTTAAACCCCGCCATAGGTATTGAACTGTTTCACAACTTTACGTTGCTGCACGATGATATAATGGACAATTCGCCCATACGCCGCGGGCAGCCTACGGTATTTGTTAAGTGGAATGTTAATACCGGCATCCTATCGGGCGATGCGATGATTGTAATTGCTTACGAGCACCTGATTAATATTGAGCCAACGCTTATTCCGCAAGTGCTTACGGCCTTTAATAAAACTGCGTTGGAGGTATGCGAAGGCCAGCAACTCGACCTTGATTTTGAGGTGTTGGATAGTGTAAGCATTCCCGATTATATACACATGGTAACGCTAAAAACGGCGGTACTTTTAGCGGCATCGTTAAAGATAGGCGCGTTGGTTGGCGGCGCTACTAAAGAGCAAGCCGAACACTTATACGAATACGGCTTAAACCTTGGCATAGCCTTTCAACTGCAAGATGATATTTTAGATGTTTTTGGCGAACCTGACAAAGTAGGCAAGCAAGCCGGTGGCGATATTATCGCCAACAAAAAAACATTCTTATACCTAAAATCATTGGAGTTGGCAAGCATTGAAAACCGCGAGGAACTGATTGACTGGTACAGTGGCCCTACCTACGATGTAGCTGAAAAAGTGAGCAAAGTAAAAGCCCTTTTTGAAAGCGCCAACGTATTGCACCACGCCGAAGCTGAGAAAACCATGTACTACAACAATGCCCTGCAACACTTAGCTGCGCTGGATAACATTGAGACTTCTATTTTAAAAGATTTTGCCGAAGCCTTGATGAAAAGGGAGGTTTAACACCCACTGGATAGCTTTATAAATAGCGTGTTTTGTCGCTGTGCAATTTCCAATGCGTTGGAGCATTCGCTGTAAAATTCTACCACAAAACTATTGTTGGGCGGATTGGTTAATTTAAATACCGAAAGGGCCTCCATATCAATTTTCTTGTATTCTTTTGCCTCAGGGTGTTCCGTATAGCTTTTCAATGAATTCTCAAAGGCAAATTTGAACAATATTTTGCTTAGCAAATAGCCTTCTTCCAAACTAAGGTTTTGTATAGTGATGTATTCGCCACCCCATTCGTAGCCGCTGTTTATCGTTAGCACCACTTTACGGCTACCAAAGGTATAAAGCTGTATGGTGTTTTCATCGCTCACTTCTTCGTCAGTACTTAACGACTGTACAAGCTGTGTAGATGCAGGCTTAAAAAAGTCGCCGCAATATTTGCTTAACGATGTACATCCCTCTTTAGGTGTGGGTAAAAAGGATAAATAGCCATCAAAAATATAACCTGTCTTTCCTTCGTAGCTAATCTTGGCCCAATAGCCGTTAAGGCCGTCAACCGTTTTAATTTGTGGCAATACTTTGCGCTGCTCCAGCACTTTCAGTTTAGCACCAAAGGGTATGGTTGCCAATACTGTTTCGCCGTCGGGTGTGCTGCGTAGTTTAAGGCCTGATGGGGCATATACATACAGCTCATCATTAGTGGTATAATTGCCTATGGCAAATGCTGCCGTGGCAATTAGTAAAAGCGTTAAGGTTAGAAGGTTTTTCATGCTCTTCGCTAATTACTCCCCCGTAGCCATTTCTATCCTCAACCCCACATCAGTTATCTCCGTCAACGGGTCAACGCGCATGGCCTGTTCCAGCTTAAACTTATAGGTGCCTTTTTGGTTAAAGTATACGTTGTGTTTTATGGGAATTTGATTGTCAAGCAAATCGCCGGCGCCTTTGCCCAACCATTTACCGCGCTCGTCGGCCAACAAGCAGTTCAGCGTGTCTTTCGACTGTTTTCCGTTGGGGAAAGTAGTTGTCAAGAACAGATATATATTGGCAAAACGGTACGCCGATGTGTTGCGCACATTTATGTATGCATTTACGGGCGTAAGCGTATCGGGTATGCTTACAGCAAACTCAATAGGCTCGTTCCATTTCCAGCCACCTTCCAGGCTTTTGTTTTCTTCAAAAATGCGGTTCTTATCGCATGCCGATAGCAGCGCCAATGCCGCAATTGCCAATACACCAAAAAACTGTTTCATGCTTATTGCTGGGGTGGGGGTGGGGGTGTTTGCGGTGGCCTGCCATTGGGCGGGCGGTTGTTACGGTTGCGGTTATTGCGGTTGCGGTTAGGGTTTGGCGGTTTAGGGCCTACTGCACCACCTTCTTTGTTAGGGTTATTTTCCCTGTTGGGGTTATTATTCTCCCGCTTAGGGCCGTTATTTTCCCTTTTAGGGGCGTTGGCATCCCTTTCAGGTTTTGGGCCTGCATTGGTATTCGGGTTGGGGTTAGGGCCTTGCGGGCGGGGTTTGTTGTTGCCGCCTTTACGCCTGTTGTTATTGCTACCACCGCTGCGCCCTTTCGATTTGTCAAAGCGCGTAAGGCTATCCTGCCCTACTACGTTTTCATAATCGGGCTCTTTTACTTTTTGTGGAAGCGTGCTTTGCACAACTAGTTCATCCGGAGTAATGCCTTTGGCATTCATCTCATACAATTCCTTAACACGCACTACGTTTACGGGGATAAATACACCCGGATTGTCTCGGTATGAGAACCACATTACGCGTTTAAAAATGTCCATTTTTTGGAAAAAGGCAATGCCGTTTTTCGTTTCTATGGCTTTATCCGTTTGGGGGAATTCTTTTAATGCATCAAGGTAGCTGTCCAACTCATAGTTAAGGCAGCATTTAAGTTTGCCACATTGGCCGGCCAGTTTTTGCGGGTTAAGGGCCAGTTGTTGGTAGCGCGCTGCGCTGGTGTTAACAGTCCTAAAATCGCGCAACC
Source organism: Flavobacteriales bacterium (assembly GCA_031412115.1). Classification (GTDB taxonomy): domain Bacteria; phylum Bacteroidota; class Bacteroidia; order CAMBQF01; family CAMBQF01; genus CAMBQF01. The sequence goes on along the minus strand of JANOCJ010000238.1, from coordinate 2,920 downwards.
AGGTAGAGCAGCAAAGCTCCCTGCCGCACGACCCTATGCCACCAATACGAGCACTTTCCTGACGTTGGCCTATCTGGCGCATTTCTATCCGCACGCGGAACTCTTCGGCCAATTTTTTAATCAACTCCCTAAAGTCAACCCTGTCGGGCGCGGTGTAAAAAAACGTTGCTTTCGATCCATCGCCTTGAAACTCTACATCGCTCAGCTTCATCTCCAACCCAAGGGCTGTAGCTATAACGCGGGCTTTGTACATGGTCTCTACCTCGCGGTTAATGGTGCTTTGCCATTTTTCAATGTCGGTGGTTTTTGCCTTACGGTAAAGGGCTTTTACTTCCGGCGAGTCGAACTGTACGTTCAACTTCTTCATTTGTAGTTTTACCAATTCGCCCGATAAGGAAATGGTTCCAATATCGTGGCCGGGAGAGCCTTCAACGGCTACTACGTCTCCTTGAAATAATTCTGCTCCTGAAGTATTGCGGTAAAATTCTTTGCGGCTGTTTTTAAAACGTACTTCTACTATATCAAATTGTTTTTGCCCGTTTGGTAACGACATGTTAGCCAACCAATCAAATATGTTAAGTTTATTACAGCCACCTATACCGCATTGTCCGTTGCTTTTGCACCCTGCCGGAATTCCATCTCCCCTGCCGGTGCTACATCCGCTACATGCCATGTGTTTTATCTATTTTAAGTTAAATCAATTGGTAAATATAGGGCTTCAAACGGTAATCTGTCAAATTTGTTTTTGTGTTATTCACGTATACCGCCTCATTACTTTTAGGGCGTTTCCCTCTCCGCTTATGGCGGCTCGGGCCGCGCTGTACGCTCTAGTCCTCGGTCGCTGCGCTCCCTGTGGGCTGCCGCTTCCATCGCTAACGCGGGCTGGCGCAAACAAAAATCCCCCACAGCGCATTGCCATGGGGGATTTTAATATCAATAGTACCCTTGCTTAAGGGATAACAATAAGAATATTTATGCGCAGGTTTTGTACCACAGAGTTTGTTTCATCTAAGTAAATATCAAACGAGTTGGTGCTTATGTTACGTACAACTACCGCTTCAAAATCGTTATCGTCATCGGCATTGCCCAAGCTGGTAAACGATAACATAGGCAGGTAATTAGTTACTCCCAAATCATTAAAATACACGGCAATAACAGACCTGCCTGAAATGTTAGTTTTTATGGCCGATGTTATGCCTCCGGTTACAGTTACTGCTGTGCCTGAATTAATATCGCTTATATAAACCGTACCTGCCACTGTTTGTAGCGATGGGCCTGTTGGGCCCGTAACGCCATTAGCACCTGTTGGTCCCTGTGGGCCGGTAATACCAACACCTGTAACACCCTGCGCCCCAGTTGGGCCTTGTATGCCATTTGCGCCTGTAGCGCCATTTGCGCCCGTTGGGCCTTGTGGGCCGACAGCACCATCTGCTCCATTTGCGCCTGTTGCACCATTTACACCTGTTGGGCCCTGCGGGCCAATAGCACCATTGGCTCCTGTTGCGCCGTTTGCACCTGTTGGGCCTTGCGGGCCTGTAGCGCCGTTTAAGCCTGCTGCCCCTGTTGGGCCTGTGGCACCGCCCGTGCCCGAGTTTGCTGCATATAAGGCATAGGGTACCGACCAAAATTTCATTGCGCCCATATTGATATAGCCTTGCCCCGCATCTACTTCAATTTTTAAGAAATGATCAGACGCGCCCCAGCCAATTTGGCTAAACTGACCTGAAACAACAGTGCCCTGGCCTATAACAATGGTAAATAAACCAAACTGGTTGGTAGTAATATTGGCATGTACCTCTACATACTCAACCACCTCGGGCGAGAGTTGCGAAAGCACAGACATTTTAACATCTAACGTTGCATTGCTAAGTATAGCGCCTGAATTATCTCGCGCTACGGCCTGATAGTTTATTCCTTGTGGGGGCGCTGTTTGCGCCATGGCAATGCTGCTAATAAACAAGGCTGCAATAACAGTAAGTAGTTGTATGGTTCTCTTCATATCAATGTCGTTTTATGTAAATGTATAATTATAGCAGTACCGAAACAAGTGTGTAGAAATAAAAATCCCCCACAGCGCATTGCCATGGGGGATGTTAATTTTTTTAGCCGGATAATTATTGGCTAACCCTGTGGCCGCTAAAGGTGCCTCCAAGTATAACAATGTCCTCGTCGGCGTGCGATGTGCACCTAATGCCTACATTGCCTAAAATAGGTGTAACCATAGCATCTACCGATATTATAAATTGATAGTCGGTAAAGGTTGTGGTGGCTGATATATATGCGTCTCCATAAATCTCGCCTGTGCTTTGGTTATACAGTTGAAAAACCATTTGCGAAGAACCGCTCCTTTTATATGCATTAATTGCAGCATCAAAATGATATAAGCCTGCTTTTGCGGGTTGGTAATATGGGGCAACTATAGTGCCACTGCCGTTTTGATGAACTATAGCATCGGTATACACAACACCATCTAACGTAAGTGTTAAAGTGGTTTTAAAATTTTCAGGGCCTTCGCCCACGCCCACATCGCCATCGGCATTAACTACCAGTATTTTGGTAGTGCCACTAATATTTGTACTAGCTGAATTAAGCTGAGTAAAGCGTAAGCCCGATTGGTTTGCTGTGCCACTGTTAATTTCAACCGTAGTGTTAGGGGTATCAGTACCAACGCCCATATTGCCATTTTTAAGCACGGTTATAGCATTGCTGCGGTTAATATTGTCATTGCCATTGCCTATTGAGAATAAACGGTCGTTACCAACAGGCGACTCAACATTGTTTGGGGTGTAGGTAGTTCCAAAAATACCCATAGCTGTTTCGCCAAACGATGTTGAGTCGCCTGTTGGTAACGACCGTTTATTCTCAATAGGCAATGGCAATGACAATATTAACCGCAGCAATGCTATAACCGTGCTTAAAA
>JANOCJ010000237.1:0-7758 GCA_031412115.1 Flavobacteriales bacterium | reverse complement strand
GGCTTTTTCTTTATCAACCGCAGCATTATTTACCGAGTATTTTACTGCACCTTCGGTAGCATAGGCTGCACCGGCAATTACTTTTAATAGGGTTGATTTGCCCGAACCATTGCCACCCAATACGGCGTACGATTTACTGCTATTTAACGTAAGGGAAACGTGACGGAATATCCAGTCGAAATTGTAGCTTTTGCCAATATCCTCCAGCGTTACAACGACTGACATACCTTTTCTATTAAAGGTTTTTCTCTTTCACAATCTGCGCCATCAGGTCGGCTTCCATCACCAACTTATCGCCCACAAAGGCTTCGCCGTGCATTTGCACAATACCGCGGCGTATAGGTTCGGTAAGGGTAAGCTTAAATACCAAGGTATCGCCCGGCATTACCTTATCCCTAAAGCGTACGCCATCAATGCGCAAAAAGTAGGTAGAGTAGTTCTCAGGGTCGGCCACGGTGCTAAGGGCCAAAATGCCACCGGCTTGCGCCATGGCTTCTACTTGCAAAACACCCGGCATAACGGGGTTGCCCGGAAAATGGCCTTCAAAAAAAGGCTCATTCATGGTAATGTTTTTTACGCCAATAATATGCGTCTCGCTCATCTCTATAATCTTGTCGACTAACAGAAACGGCGGACGGTGCGGCAGCGTAGCCATAATGCGGTTAATATCGTATACCGGCGGTACATTATGGTCGTATTTGGGGGCCGGGTTTTTATTCGATTTATCGCGGCGTATAAGCTCTTTTATCTTTTTACCAAAACCTACGTTGCTGGCGTGGCCCGGGCGAAAGGCTATAACGTGTGCCTTAATGGGCTTGCCTATCAGGCCTAAATCGCCAACAATATCAAGCAACTTGTGGCGGGCAGGTTCGTTATCAAAATGAATGTCAACATTATTCAAATACCCTTGGCTGGTAACGCTAATATCCTCCACATTAAAAGCCTTTTTAAGGTAGGTAATATCGCTTTCTTCCAGGCCTTTTTCTACAATAACAAGGGCATTATTTACATCGCCGCCTTTTACCAAATTATGCTCCAGCAAATATTTTAATTCGTGAAGGAAGGCAAAGGTGCGGCAAGGGGCAATTTCGGTTTTAAAATCGGCGCGGTTATCAAGCGTAGCGTACTGTAAGCCCAGTACGTGCGAGTTATAATCAACCATCACCGTTAGTTTAAACGTGTCAGAGGGTACGGCAATCATTTGCACACCCTTTTCGGCATCGTTAAACAAAATATTTTCTTTTACTACGTAGTATTGCCTTTCGGCCTCTTGCGCGGTAACACCGGCAGCCTCAATAGCATCTACAAATGGTTTGGCGCTGCCATCCATAATGGGCATTTCGGGGCCGTCAATATCAATCAAAGCATTATCAATGCCCATACCCCAAAGGGCGGCCATTAAATGTTCAACTGTACTTACAGAAGCTTCTTTATTGGTAAGGGTGGTGCTGCGGTCTACGCCGCTTACAAAATCAACATCGGCCTTAATGGTAGGCTGGCCCTCAATATCGGTACGGCAAAAAACAACTCCATGGTTTACGGGCGCGGGTTTTATGGTAACCGTAACGTTGGCCCCTGTATGTACCCCTTTGCCCTTAAGGCTCGCTGCTGCACTAATCGTCTGTTGTTTCTCGCTCATTATTAACTAACTACGGTTTTTTATAGCTGCCAGTTGTTTCTCCAGTTCGTCTATTTTGCGCAGCAAGTTAGGTAAGTTTTTGAAACCTACATAAGAACGGCGATAATCGCCCACCCCAAAAGCGGGTGAGCCTTGTACTATATCTCCCTCTTTAGTAATGTTTTGGCCTACGCCCGACTGGGCGGCAATATTTACGCCGTCGGCAATGGTAAGGTGGCCTATTATGCCCACCTGCCCACCAATCATGCAGTTTTTGCCTATATTGGTAGACCCGGCTACGCCTGTTTGGGCTGCTATAACGGTGTTCTCACCTATCTCTACATTGTGGGCTATCTGTATTAGGTTATCCAGCTTAACGCCTTTGCGGATGATGGTTGAGCCCATTGTAGCCCTGTCGATAGTGGTATTAGCGCCTACCTCAACATGGTCTTCTATCAGCACGTTGCCAACCTGTGGCACTTTGCTGTAATTATTTTCGGCATTGGGGGCAAAGCCAAACCCGTCGGCGCCAATAATAGCACCCGAGTGTATGCGGCAATGCGCGCCAATTTTACAATCGTTATAAATTTTTACCCCTGCGTGGATGATACTATCGTTGCCAATAACCACATTATCACCAATATAAGCGCCGGGGTAGATTTTTACATTATCTCCCAGTTTGGCATTTTCGCCCACATAAGCAAAAGCGCCCACGTAAACATTCTCGCCCACTTGTGCGGTTGTGCTTACTACAGAATTAGCCTCTGCACCTGTTTTAGTGTTTTGGTTAGCATTGTAAAACTCCAACAACTTGGCAAATGCCTGATAGGCATCGGGCACACGAATAAGGGTTGCCTGTATGGGTTTTTCAGCCTCGAAAGAGTCGTTAACAATAACAACAGAAGCCTGGGTGGTGTAGATAAACTCGGTGTATTTGGGATTTGCCAAAAATGATAATGCGCCGGGTATTCCTTCCTCTATCTTAGCTACTGTATGCACCGTAGCATCGGGATTTCCTTCTACCTTACCGTTAATAAGCGCAGCTATTTGGCCGACCGAAAATTTCATCTGGCGCAAAAGTAGGAAAATAATGTGATTAACCTCTCCCCTCCCTTCCCAATTTCATCGGGGTGTGACACCCCTCTCCATAAAATGGAGAGGGGAACGTTACGGCGCAGCCGTGACAAGGGGAGAGGTTACTCCTCATCCTTGGCATAAATCCCAAAAATCTTAGGTTCGCCTTCGGCTTTTTCGCGGACTAATATGAGAAAGTTGTTGAGCTTCCATAGCTGTATATCGTCGCCACTGTAAGCAGTGTTGCTGTTGATGGTAAACCAGGCAGCGGCTTCGTCCATAAACGAGTGGTGAAAATCGAATTTGCCAAACTCCTCCATCGATACCATGCCCAACAACTCAATACGCTCCGTTTCTGTCAGCGTAATGTTGTACATAGCTTTTAGCTGCGTAGCAAAGAGGTCGAATGTGCGCTTTTCAAAATCGATGGGTTGCATGAGGCAAAGATAGGATTGTCTGCCGACGGCTGCTGCCGCAAGCCTTACTTTCTTTTTATCCATTATTTAATTTTTTTTAATGGTATGAATTAACTTCGTTTCCGCAAAAGAAAGTAAGCAAAGAAAACTCCCGGCTGCATTTCTCGGCGACCCGCTTAGAGGGCATTACGCTAAAATCTGCAAACTTGTTTTCTCCACTTTCGGTGTAGAAACCTTCAAACAGCGCAGATTTTTTACGCTCCACTTCTCTGCGGGTGCCCCGCCTCAAAACGCTAGGCCGGTTTTTTGCTTATGCCTCTTTTTGCTATACTTAGTTGCTTGCGGCAGCCTTCCCCCTCCTGAGGGGGTGCCCGCAGGGCGGGGGAGTTTGCGTTAGGGATAGCAGCGAAAAGCCCGCAGCGCAGCGAGGACTTGCAGCGGATAGCCCGGCACGAATGCAATGAGGGCAACGCCATATTTACCCCCTCCCCAGCCCTCCCTCTTTAGGGGGAGGGAGTTGTGCGGTTTTAAAGTCCTTCCCCTTTGAGGGGGAAGGATTTAGGATAGGGGTTACATAAGAGAGGGTATTTTTTCCGATAAAGCCCAAAAATTGTTAATAGCGTTTGTAACCTAAATACCCTTATTTTTGTCGGCTTATATAAATTTTGACGATGCGTTTTTTCCGATATTCTCATTTAATTACCTGCCTGCTTTTTGTTGCAAGCTATTCAGCCATAGCGCAAACGCCTACTACGGGCAGTGTGCGTGGTCTTGTTTACGACAAAAAAAATGGCGAGGCTGCCATTGTTAATGTGTACTTAAAAGGCACTACACTGGGGGTTAGCACCGACGTTAACGGCCTATATAGCCTTACCAAAGTGCCCCCGGGCGATTATACGTTGGTGGCATACTCATTTGAGTACGACTCTGTTTTAGTGCCTATAACGGTAAAGGCCGGCGGCATTGTAAACCATAATTTTTACATGGCCCAAAAGGCTATAAACCTTAAGGGCGTTGAGGTATCGGGAGAGAAAGAAGCATCGCAAACCAAAACGCAGGTATCGGTTTTAACCATTACCACCAAAGAGATGAACCGCATACCGAGCGTTGGCGGTCAGGCCGACGTTGCACAGTACCTACAGGTAATACCGGGCGCGGTTACCACCGGCGACCAAGGCGGGCAGATATACATACGCGGCGGCGCACCGGTACAAAACAAAACGTTGTTGGATGGGATGATTATTTACAACCCCTTTCATTCTATCGGCTTTTTCTCGGTATTTGATGCCGACATTGTAAAAACGGCTGATGTGTATACGGGCGGTTTTGGCGCTGAGTTTGGCGGCCGCATCTCATCTATTATGAACATTACCACCCGCGACGGCAACAAAAAGCGTGTAGCGGGCAAACTATCGGTTAGCCCTTTTATATCTAAACTACTTATTGAAACGCCTATTGTAAAGCAGAAAGAAGAGGGCGGCGGCAGCTCGTCGTTCTTGTTCTCAGCCAAATCGGCGTACCTGAATAAAACAGCCCCTATTTTTTACCAGTATGCAGATAGTGCCGGCCTGCCTTTTAGCTTTACCGACTTTTACGGCAAATTATCGTTAAACGGCGCCAATGGCAGCAAAGTAAACTTTTTTGGCATGCACTTTAGAGATAAGGTAAACTATGCCCAAGGGTCGCGCCTTAACTGGGCTACTACCGGCTTTGGCAGTAACTTTATGCTGGTGCCCAACAACTCTACCATTATTTTTGAGGGCAACTTCTCGTACTCGCAATACAAAGTAACCCTTGCCGAAACAGGCCAAAAAGATCGCACCAGCGCCATAAACGGCTTTAACCTGGGCCTTGGCTTTAGGCAGTATATAAAACGCAGCGAGATTAAATATGGCCTTGAAGTAATTGGCTACGCTACCGATTTTAACTTTTACAACGCGGTAAACCGCGCCATTACTCAAAACGATAATACTACCGAATTTGCAGGCTACGTAAAAGCCCGCATTGTGGCCGGCAAATTTGTTATAGAGCCTAGCTTCCGCGCCCACGTATATGCATCGCTTAGCGCCTTTAGCCCCGAGCCGCGCCTATCTATTAAAGCCAACGCTACCGATTGGCTTCGCTTTAAATTTGCGGGTGGCTTATACTCGCAAAACCTTATGGCCGCTAATAGCGACCGCGATGTGGTTAACTTGTTTTACGGTTTCTTATCAAGCCCTACCAGCCTGCCCGACCAGTTTGACGGCAAAGAGGTTAAAAACGGTTTGCAGAAATCGCAACACGCCATTTTGGGCTTTGAGGTTGATGCCGGCGAGTATGTTAAAATTAACGTAGAGGGCTACTATATACGCTTTAACCAGCTTACCAATATTAACCGTAACAAACTGTTTGACGATACTTTTGAAAACAACGACCAGCCCGATGCTTTGAAGAAAGATTTTGTGTTTGAAAAAGGCTCGTCTCGCGGGGTTGATTTTACCATGAAATTTGAAAAAGGCCGTATGTACCTATGGGTGGTTTACTCGCTTATGAAAACCGACCGTAACGATGGTACCCAAACCTACGCCCCTATATTTGACCGCCGCCACAACATTAACATTGTAGCATCGTACAACTTTGGCAAAGACCAACTATGGCAAGCCGACGTACGCTGGAACTTTGGTAGCGGCCTGCCCTTTACCCCTACCCAGGGTTTTTACGAAAAACCACCGCTTAACAACGGCATAAACTCTGACTATACCAGCACCAACGGCGCTTTGGGCATTATTTACGGCCAGCTAAACAGCCACCGTTTGCCTTACTACCACCGTATTGACGTATCGGTACGCCGCAAGTTTTTATTCTCGGAACGTGCTATGCTTGAGGCCGTTATAAGCTGCACCAACGCCTACAACCGCGAGAACATTTTTTACTTTGACCGTGTAAACTACAAACGCATAAACCAGTTGCCTATACTACCAACTATTGGTTTGAATTTTTCGTTTTAACCTCACCTCTCCCCTGCCCTCATTTCATTCGGGCTTTCCCCTCTCCATGCATGGAGAGGGGTGGCTACGCAGAATGCGTAGACGGGGAGAGGTTAACATTGATACAATAAAAAACGCGGAGCATTAGCTTCGCGTTTTTTTATGGGGAACAGAGCCTTTGGTGCCGAGGTATTAATGTTAGGCAAGCGCTACATATCCATTAACGAGGAAACAATTATATGGTCGTTGCCTTGTTGTGCTATTTTAATCCACCCGTATTTATAGCCACCTATAAAATCGCTACCGGCTTTTAACCGCACAGGTATATAGCCCGCATCCCAGCCGCCAACATCATAAGCCAGGCCGGGGTAAGTATAGTTTTCTTCCCATTGCCAAACGTAGCATGCCGTGTTTTTCCAATTGGCTGTGGCATCTATTTTTTCATCCTGCCCGCGCCTTACTACTATGGTTACACTATCGCTTACGGGGTATTGTACAAAGGTATCGCGCACCGCAATTTCGCCGTCTTCAGTCATTGGCCTTATATATAAAAACGACTCTACAGAGGTGATGCCTGAAACTTCGTATAAATAGCGCATCTCAAAATCATCTTGCCCATTGCCATCCACATCAAGAATAATAGGTACCCCAAATGTCCATGATGTTGGCAGTGCCTCTAATTCATAATTGTATTGCTTGCGTGCGTATTGAAAACAGGTGGTGTCGTTATCATTAGCCATAACATAGCCCAAGCGGCCACAGCTAATGCCGGGGTCTTCTTTTTGGCAGGCAGAAATAACAAATAGTAAAATAGTATAAAATGTATGTTTCATAATTTATTTTTTAATTAATGAGGAGATGATAACATGGCTATTTCTATTAGTCTTTATCCAACCATATTTATATATTCCATTCTTTTTTATCCGTATTCCAATATAATCCACAGCCTGTGTCCAATTTGAAGTAGTGTGGCTTCCTGCATTAGGAGGAACAGTAATGTAGGAATAAGATGAAATATAGGAACTGGTATTTTTCCAATAATAATTAGCGTTTATTGTGTCACCATTCAGTTTAGCAACATACTCATTGGATGTATCTGCTGTAAATCCAGCATTACCATTTAATGAATAAATAGCAAAACTAGTCCAATATGAACCCGTAACAGAATGCGAAAAGCTATATGTCAACTTATAATCAAATTCGCTATCACCATCAATATCAATACTTTTAGACTCTGTATTATTCAATGACTCAGGAATTGTATCGTTATACTCTTTATAAATATACCCTTCGGTTATACTATCATTGGCAATTACATAGCCAACAGGTACATTTTGTTGCTCTATGGTTTGATTGTCTTTTTGGCAGGCAGAAATAATAAATAGTAAAGTAATTAAACTAGTATAAAATGTATATTTCATAATTTATTTTTCAATTAATGAGGAAATAACCACAGCATTTTCCATATCTATTTTAATCCAGCCGTATTTGTAGGTGCCACCCTCATTTATCCTAATAGCCATATAGCCTATCGGTTGTGTCCATACTGTTTTATAATAGTTATACTCCGGGTAAAGCCAATCACTTGCTTTGTTTAATACATGCGCGTTGGTACTAAGCCAGCACAAGCTTGAATCAATTTTTTGCCCGTTATATTCTACAATTAAAGTATCCGTTCCGGTAG
>JANOCJ010000236.1:0-13982 GCA_031412115.1 Flavobacteriales bacterium | reverse complement strand
AATTTTACTGGGGCCACCGCTTACATCATCAAATTAATATTTTATGGAAAGGCCATCTTATTCACCACAATTCTGAAGAGTTTAATATAGCAACTTCAATACGGCAACCTTTTTTAGGGTTTGTTAACTATCTATTTTTCTTATCGCTTCCTGCTGCATTACTTGGCCTATCACCAATGGTTATTGCTTTTGTTTTACCTATTCATAAATTTGCACAGGTTTGGTATCACACCAGACTTATTGGCAAACTCGGCTTTTTAGAACACATCATTGTTACGCCCTCTCAGCACAGGGTTCATCATGCACTTAACCCTATTTATTTAGATAAAAATTACAGTGCCATTTTTAATATTTGGGATAAGCTTTTTGGCACCTTTCAAGTGGAGTTAGAAAGTGAGCCGCCTGTTTATGGCATTACCCGGCCTTCGCAAACATATAATCCAATAACCATAAATTTTGAGCATTTGGTTTTATTAATTAAAGATGCTTGGCGAGCTGAAAAATGGATGGATAAAATAACAATTTGGTTTAGGCCAACAGGGTGGCGCCCACTAGGTTTTGAGGAAAAATACCCGATAAAAAAAATTACAAACCCTTATAGTTTTGTAAAATATAACCCACCTTATTCAAAAGCACTGTTTATTTGGAGTAATATTCAATTTATAATACTCTCCTTTACTGTTTTTTATACTATTAGTAATTTTGCAATACTGGGAATGGAAGCAATATATTCATTAGCGGCTATTGTTGTTGTTCAGGTGTATAGTGCTACTGAGTTGATGAACGGTAATAAATGGGCTCCATTATATTCATTAATTTCTACCTTAGTTTGTATTTTAATATATTTTTATGATACAAGTTGGTTTAATACAAGCAATATATCAAATATTTTTCCATTGGCATTTTTAGTGTATTTTATTTTACAACCGCTAATAAATTGCTTATTCAGCATAGATTTTATTGTTCCAAGTTTGAGGGAAATTAAATAACATAATTACCTACAACTAGTAAGCCCCATTCCTCTTACGTATAAACCACTCCGTAGCCAATAGGGCCAGCAGGATGAAGAATATCCAGCGTAGGTTTATAAGGTCGTCTAGGCGCTTTTGGGCGTACGATACGGGTTTGATGTCCTCGCGGGCGTTAAGGTCGGCAAGGAGTTGGTCTAGCTGTTTGGGGTAGTACATTTTGCCGCCTTTTTTCTGCGCCAGTGTGTATAGTAAGCGGTGGTCGGCTACGGTGTTGGTAAGCTCAACCTTAATGGCGGCAATGCTAAAGCTGCCGGCCTTGCTGTAGGCCTTGTCGCCAAGCTTGGTGCGGGCGGTGTATTTATACTCGCCGGGCGGCAACTGGCCCGCGTTTAGGCGGTAGGCGTTGGTGGTTTTGCTAAAGCGGTAGTTGTAGCTTTTGCTGTTGGCATCGGTTAGGGTAACGTCTACATCGGGCGTGTTTACCAGCTCGTAGCTTTGGTTATACAGTTCGCCATCTAAAATAATGGGCTCATTCTCATTAAAAATTGTCTTGCCACTTACGCGGAAATAGCTCTTATCCTCTTTTACCGAAAGGTACTGCACCACCTTGCCCACAAACTCGTTAAACAGCGTATGGCTTTGGTTATTTTGGTAATCTTCTAAGCGCCAGCGCCATAAACCCTCACCGGCTATAACGCCTGTGCGGCGGCCATTAACCTCATTAAACAATACTAAAGGCGCTTCGGTTTTTACGGTGCCTATTTGCTGGTAGCCCAACACTGAGGCCGAGTTGGTAATGGTGTAGCTTCCGTACGGCGCTTGCAGCGGGGGGAACAGCGGCAGGGCTTTGCGCGTTTCATCGCTCAAGGTAAAGTACGAAAAGTTGGGGGCTATGTTCAACTGCACATCATTTACCGAAGCGCGGCTGCCGGTAATGCTAAGGCCGGTGCCCAGCTTGTTAAACTGCAATACCGATGTTTGTCCGCCCAAAATATACAGCACAGGCAGTTGCTTGGCGTTAATTTCGTCGGTAATTTTAGATGCTTGGTTAGCCGTGCTTGGCAACTGGTGCATTATTATCAAGCTATAGCCTGCGGCAGATTTTGCAAAATCTTGCGCAAGGGCCACTTCAACCTCGTAACTCTCGTTGCTTTCAATGGCGTTTTTAAGTGCGGCAATATCGGGGTGCGGGTTGGCGGCCAGTATCAAAACTTTCTCACGACTGTCCAGCACGTTCACAAAAATATCGGCTACGTTGTTGTATACGTTGGTCTCGCCCTCAACCACGCTTAGCGCAATGCGGTAGCGTTGCAAGCCGGTTTCTTTAGCATCCAGCAACACAGGCACCGTTGTAGTATAGGCATCGCCGGGAATATTTACGTTAGATGTATAGAGTGTTTGGTCGCCTTTTTTAACGGTAAGGATAGATGATTTTCCGCGCAATTTTTTAGCATCAATTACCACCTCTATGGGGAAGCTATTGCCCAAAAACACCGTGCGGTTGTAGTTAAGCGATGCGATGGTTAAATCCTTCTTCACAGTTGTATCGCCAAGGGCAATGGTGTAAAAGGGAAAGTTCAATTTCTCTGCCGCATACACAGGGCTGCTACCGCGATTGAAGATACCATCGGAAGCCAATATAACCGCACCAACGTTGCGGTTGGCGTAGCGGTTTTGTATCTCGTCAACAACGCTGCTAATATCGGTTTGCTTTTCTTTATAATCAAAGGTTTGCTGCTCGTTAATTTTATCGCCGAAGCTTAAAACTTTGAGGTCGTATTTATCGGATGCCTTTTCAAAAAACTCCTTTAATTTATCGGCATATTCTTTTTTGTAGAAAGCCGAATCAGCCCCACCAATAATAGACTGCGAATTATCTTGCGCAAAAACAACTATAGGTTTTTCTATTTGCGAACCACTGGTCTTTATCAGCAAACCCAATAGCAATAGCGATATAAAAAACACCGCCACGCTGCGCAAAGTAAACAAGGCGCGCTGTGCCCATTTGCCAAAATCGGCAGTAGCTTTGTCGCGGTAATACAGGGCAAAAGCGTAGCCCAGGCCTGCTATTAAGCAGACAATTATTAACCAGGCGGGATATTCAAATGTTATATTCAAGTCTCAGTAATATACGGCATTAAACGAAAATTATTTTTCGTTTTTCATTTATCATTTTTCATTAAATAGTTTGCATTCCCCCATCTACATTCAGCGTTTGGCCTGTAATGTACGTCGATAAATCGGACGCAAGGAACAACACCAAATTGGCTACATCATCAGCCGTGCCCATGCGTTTAAGTGGGATTTGCTCCACCCATGCCTCGGTCATTTTAGGATCAAGTTCACCCGTCATTTCCGTTTCAATAAACCCGGGGCAGATAGCGTTGCAACGTATGTTGCGGCTACCCAGTTCCCTGGCTATACTTTTGGTAAAGCCCAACATACCCGCTTTACTGGCTGCATAGTTGGCCTGGCCTGCGTTGCCGCTGCGGCCCACTACCGAACTAATATTGATTATACTGCCCGAGCGTTGTTTAAGCATGGTACGTTGCACGGCCTTTGTAACGTTAAAAACCGATTTTAAGTTTACGCGCATCACTTCGTCCCACTGTTCCTCGCTCATGCGCATCAGCAGGTTGTCGCGGGTTATGCCGGCGTTGTTTACTACAATGTCCAGTTGGCCAAATTCGGCTACTATGGCGGTGATAAGTTCTTCGGCTTGCTTGGTGTCCGATGCATCGCTCTTAAAGCCTTTGGCATTTACGCCCTGGGCTTTCAGTTCGTTTTCCAGCTCCTGCCCTTTCTCTACCGACGATAAATAGGTAAAACATACCGTTGCGCCCTCGGCGGCTAATTTGTTAGCTATGCCACGGCCAATGCCGCGCGATGCGCCCGTTACCAGCGCCACTTTGCCTGAAAGTAGTTTTGTCATAGGGGCCAAAGATAATGAGATTAGCTGAACCTTGACCTCTCCCCTTTCTTCCTTCACTTCGCTCTGAAATTCATTCCCCTCTCCATAAAATGGAGAGGGGTGGCTCCGCTTGCGGAGACGGGGTGAGGTTTTTTAGAGCGTTTCGGCTGTGCCGCCGGGCTATCCGTTCGCAGGAGCTCACTGCTATCCCTAACGCTTGCTTACGCCTGTTGTCCTCCCTCCCCCGCGCATAGCGCGGGTACTCCCTCCTTGAGGGAGACATTAGCTACTCCGCATTATGCATTTTGAATTATGCATTATGAATTCTTCCTTTCCTTAAATGCCTTAATAGCACCCGTGCCCCAAAGGGCTAACCAAATAAGCAGAGGCTGAAAGAAGAGTCGGACCAAGCGGGCGGTATCGGTATCAAGGCCGGGCATATCTTTATGCTTGGTGTATTGCTCAATATTACCCGGAAAAATGGCGACAAAAAACACGGCTAGTACTATGCCTACCAATACCCTGTAACGCTTTACAAAAAGTAAGCTCAGCGCTAAGGCAATCTCTACATAGCCCGAAGCCACTACGGTAAAATCTTTAGTAAAGGGCACCCAGTCGGGTACTTGGGCTTGCAGGGCCTCGCGGGCAAAACTTAAGTGGCCTATGCCTGCGGTTAGCATAAACAAGCCTAAGGTTATGCGGCCAATGTTTTGTGCCCGTGTGGTGGGTGTGTAAAAAACCATTTTTAGTGTTTTGTGTTATACTGTAATTACAAGCGCCTGCGGGTGTTTGTTCGGGTTAATAAAAATGTGCGCAGTTTAATTTTTAAACTATACGCTGTACGCTACACGCTATACCCTATTTTTGCAGCCATGTTCGAAGAGATAGCCGACATACTAAAGTACATTAAAAACACCATTCACGGCGATACCATTATTATGTGGACGGACCTGAAATCGGTGAAGGAACTGCAACGCATGGTAAGCGGCTACATTATCCGCGCCAACAAACGCGACCGCAAACTGCTTACCGAGCTCGACCTTGCTTTTGCCCCCAACGGCTTGTTCCATATCCTATCGCTATCCAACAACTGGAATGATTCATACCAGTCATTATCAAAACGCTTTGAAACAGCGTACCAGAGGTTGAAGGGGGATTATCCTAATGCATAATGGATAAGTTGTACCAAGAAGCCATAGAAATTATAACAGCTGTAAAAAGTCATGTTACGCCTGATACTGATGTTGACGAAACACGATACGAATCTGTTGAAGAATTAATACTTGCGCTAGATAATTATATCCAAGCTTTGAATAAAACAGACGATACTGTTATTGTAGATATATATATTCTCTTTTTGCCTACAGCTTCTTTTTGTGAGTTGGCTATGAGCAATGGTTGGGCAGATGAATACCTTATTTTAGCTGAACAATTTGATGTTATTTATAAAAAACACAATAGCCCTGTTAATCGGTTTTTACGTACCATTACTTCTGTTTTACGAAAATAATATCAGGGCTAAAGCCCATAATCTCCATTATCCATTTTCCCCAGACTAAAGTCTGAGGTTAAAGCAAAAAGCCTCCATAGATTATTATGCTATAACCCCGCACTTTTCCTGTAGGGATGCCTATAGCAAGTGTTGGGTTAATAGCAACAAAAAGCCTTGGGCTTTAGCCCTGATGATTACCGATAGGGCTTAATAACACCGCAGGAGATGCCTGCCTTCGCAGACATGACGTTGCATGAAGGGTAGGTGAATTATTAGATCCCCCATCAAGTGCGGGATTACTGCTATAGAATAACAATCCCTCCCCCTCGTTTCACTCGGGTACTCCCCCGTCCGAATGGATGAAGCCATTCATCCGGGCGGGCTTTGTAAGGGAGAGTAAAAAATGATTGCTTAGTCTGCTTCAACACGCTCAGCATGACTTCACAATGACGTTCATTTTGCATTTTGAATTATGAATTCTGCATTGAACTACACCTCCCTCAAATCAACCGTTACCTGCTCTGTACCTAAGCTGTCTAAAGCTTGTACAATGCGTTTGGCAACATCTTCGGGCGAGGATAATTTGCCTTCTTCTTTAAAGGCAACAAACTCGGCATGGCGGCTAAAATTGGCGGGGTTGGTGGCACGGATGGAATCTTGCATTACGGTATCAATAATTCCGGGAGCTAATGACAGGCAACGCACGGGGTTTGCGCCACCGGCAATTTGTTGCTCTTGCGCCAATACGCGGCTAAACATATCTACCCCTGCTTTGCTGGTGCAATAAGGGCCCCAGGCGTCAACGGGGTTGCGTGCCGCGCCCGAACTGATGTTGAGGATGGTAAGCTTGGCGGTATGGTTTTTATAGGTTTTTACAAAGGTGTTGCTAAGTATAAACGGCGCTACTAAATTTACGTTGATGCACTCTACCACCTTGCTATTGTCAATACTGCCAAAGCGGGCAATATCGCCTATTACGCCCGAGTTGTTGATGAGGGTAATTTCGGTGGCTTCGCTATGGGCATCGAAATAAAAATTGGCAGCAAACGATGTGTTTGCCAAATCAATATCTACGTGTTTGTAGTTGGGATGGTTGATAGTATGGGTGCGCGAAAGGCCAATAACCTTAGTGTTTCCAAGGGATAAAATATGTTCGGCCAAGGCTTTGCCAATGCCGCGAGATGTGCCTGATATGTAATACAATTTCATGCAGCCAAGTTAGGGCATTTAGGTTTTACCACGCAAAAAACCGTTAGTGGGTTTTCCTATCTTAAAGTTTTTCAATATTTTGCGCATCCAAAACATAAAAAAACCGATAACATGAAACCGATTAAAAGTGTACTTGTTTTATTACTACTTATGGCAACGGGTGTGGCCTACAGCCAAACGTTTACCGTGCCTAAAAACTATAAGCTAAAGAAGGAAGAAGACTACGCCAAATACGAAAAAGACATTATTGCCTGCGCCACATGGCTTGAGGAAACGCCTATTGACGAGGATGAAGCCAAGCGAGCATCGGCCAGCGTTTTTCTTATTGACTGGATTGAGGGTGCGCCCAATGTTACCATTAGCCTTGACAGCAAAATTGTAAACTTTAACGAAAAAAATAAAGATTTATTAATAATTTTTATGGCCGGATGGACAAAACATGCACTGCAAAACCCCGATGATAAAAGCGAAGTAAACGGCTGTGTAGCCGGGTTAAAAAGTGTTGCTGCTTTTTATAAAAAGAATGAGAAAAACCTGAAGAAAGACAAGAACGTAATTGCCCTGCAACAACGTATTGATGATGGTACGCTGGAGGCTTGGGTAAAGAAACAAATGGGTAAATAACTACACACCCTCCTGAATCAAGTTCAGGACAGGCTTACACCCCTCTCAAGAGGGGATTAAAAAAAGTAAAGGGGCTTTTGGCCCCTTTTTTTATTCTTTAAAATCGAAGCGGATTATTTTAAACTCTACACGTCTGTTTTGAGCATGCTCTTCTTCGGTGCATGCTACGCCATCTGCGCAACGGTTTACTAAGTTAGTTTCGCCATAAGCTTCAACCACTATTCTTTTAGGATTAACACCTTTTGAAACCATATATTTCTTTACCGTATTAACATAACATTGAGACAGTTTCATATTATTTTTAGCGCTGCCCCGGCTATCAGTACTCCCTGTTAATTCAAATACCAAGGTTGGATTGTCTTGCAAAATAGTTATTAATGTATCTATTATTTTTTTTGAAGTATCATTCAACACACATTGCTTGGTTTCAAAAAAAACATCCGGGAATCTAACCATACCACAATGCATTATTTGCTGCATTTCAAATATCAGCTCAATGGTATCGTTGGGGTTATATATTTCTAATTCCTTTGCTGCCGAATAGCGCATGTAACAGCGCGCCTCCGCACTGATAGTATATTTCCCACTCGGTAGGCAACATACCCTGCCATCTACTGTAAATGATGAATCGTTTGGAATTGATTTAACAAACAACTTTACATCCTTATACTCAATTTCTTTTTGCGTATCGTTATCAAACAGATATGCTTTTATTGGGTGGCAACTTGTTTGCGCATAGGTTGTGCCTATGGTAAATAATAAAAGAAATAGAAATGCGTTTTTCATAGCTAACCCTTAATTCACCACAAATTCTACCCTCCTATTCAGGGCTTTATTTTCGGGGGTATCGTTGGCTAATATAGGCATGGTTTCGCCAAAGCCTTTTGATGTTAGGCGCTTGGCGGCAATGCCTTTGCTTGTTAAATAGGCTACTACGGCTTTAGCGCGATTTTCAGATAAAGTCATGTTGGTTGCATCGTCGCCGTTATTGTCGGTATGTCCACTAATTTCAATGGTTATGGTTGGGTTTTTGGTTAAGAATTCTACCAGTTTATCCAACTCTACTTCCGATTCGGGTTTTAAATCATACTTCTCCGGGTCGAAAAACACGTTGCGCAAAACCACAGGTTCGCCGGCTTTTACTACCGATAGCGATGCACTCAACTCATAGGGTTTGCAGTCTGAACTGGCAGGCAAGGTAAAGTTAGCCGAGTAAAACAAGTAGCCGTCTTTGCTTATCTCCAACCCATAATTTCCGCCCGAAGGCAGGCATACCATATACTGCCCCGTTGCAGGGTCGGCACCCGCCGATGCTACTAATTGTTTGGTGGTAAGGTCGGTTAGTTTGGCAATAGCGCCCAGTGGTTTGCCGGTGGCTTTGTCGGTAATTTTACCTTGTATGTAGGTTACCTTATTAGGGGCTGCCGCGCCGTATAAATCAAACTTGTAAATATCCATTTTACCTACGCCGCCTGCTTTGTTTGAACTCATATAGGCCGTGCCGCTGCAAGAAGCTACGTACATGCTTATCTCGTCGCCAATGCTGTTAATGGGGTAGCCCATGTTGGTTGGTTTCTCCCATTTGCCATTGGCGCCTTTGCGGGCAAAAAATATGTCAGACTTACCCAAGCCGGGGTGCCCGCTTGATGCGAAATACAACGTCTTACCATCGGGGTGTATGTAGGGGCTAAAGTCATCGCCTGCGGTGTTAATCTCCGGCCCTAAATTTTCGGGCACACCAAAGTGGCCTTTATCATCCAAGGTGCATTTCCAAATGTCCATACCGCCTTGTCCGCCGGGGCGTGTGCTTACAAAATACAAGGTCCGACCGTCGGCAGCAAAGCTGGGCTGACTGTCCCAATGCTCATTGTTAACGCCATCGCCCAAATTAAAGGGGCTGCCCCAAATACCACCGCTGCGCACGGCAGCATAAATATCGCAACGGCCAAAACCCTCTTTGCGGCCACAGGCGGTAAAAAACAGGTATTGCCCGTCGGGCGATATGCACTGCGAACCCTCATTATCGTGCGAGTTTACCGGTGCAGGCAATGGCTTGGCGGGTGTCCAGCTACCATCTTTAAAATAGCTTATATATAGGTCTTCCTCCTCCAGCGCGCCACCTATGGTTTGTGCATCGCCGGGGCGGCGCACGGTAAGCACGGCCGTTTTTTCGTCGGCAGTCATATACACCGACATTTCATTATTGGGCGAGTTTAGGCCTGTTACATTTACTGGCGTATACGGTACGGGATGCTTGACTAAATCGGCAGCAATCTCGCAGGTTTTAATGCCCTGTTCGGCCTTGGCTTTTAGCTTGCTATCAACGGTAAGATAAAGTTTGTAATCGGCAATGGCATCTTCGTACAAGCCCCGCTCCTGCTCTAGTGCAGCCAAGGTCATAATAGATGGCGGGTAGGCTTTTGGGTCAATAGCTATGCCTTGCTTGTATACTTTTATCGACTCTTCATACTTTTTCCAATAGTAATACGCATCGCCCAACATAAGGTAAGCCTCAATAAATTTAGGGTCGGCAGCAATGGCGCCGCGCAGCATCTTTTCGGCATCCTCGTAGCGGCGGTTGTCCAAATACCCACCGGCATTGTCATACAAGTCTAGCGCCTTACGGTTTTGGGTATGCAGCTTGCCCTGCGCCTTGCACGAGATTGTAAAAAGGCACAATATTATATAAATGAAAATATGTTTTTGCATGATGGAGTTTGTGTGGCAATATACGTGCCTAAAGGTAGGAAGTTCTAATTCAGAATGCAGAATGCAAAATTCAGAATGAGGTAAATAAGCCTATAAAGTGAAAACAAGCGTCTAATAAGTTAAAGTATATTTGCAGTAAGCGCAATGACAATGATTAAGGAGCTACTTAAACAAAAACTAATTTTTAAAGAGCATACGCATGGAAATGGCATCTATTACTATTTCACTAGTAATACAGAATTGGTTTTATTGCGATTAAATAACTTTCCTGATGAGCCGTTGTATACTGTAGTCTATCAATCGCAGGCTAAGTATATTGAAGATAAACCTATAGAGTGGATAATAGATTATAATCCATCGCCTGGGGATGAACCTGAACTTATAGGAGAATATATTAAGCAACTAATTCCTCCTTCAGATTATCAGCATCGCAATAGATTTTCCAATAACCTGCTTATAGATATTTTAAAGACGTATGAAAAAGAATCAATAGAAGAAAGGTTGATTGAAATGTTGGATAGTGATAATGATTTGCTTATAGTAGAGACATTGGCTTATATGAAATCTACAAAAGCATTACCAATACTATATAAATTAGGTGATTATATCTTTTAATTAGTAAAACTTGTAATCAACTAAAAATCAAAGTCTATCAAAAACCCTTTCTCTATTTTAGCTTTACTTTTCTCCCAAGCCTTAATTTCTTCCCATTCTTTAGCGGCGTGTTCTTTAACCATATTTAGAACGTTGACGGCTCCTGCTGTTAGCTTATGTTTCTCTAACTCTATAATACGTTTAGCTAAGTGAGTTAGCTTCTCTTTATTGTCTTTCATCGTATCATCGTTCCAAACCTGATTACGCGAAGTATCGTATTCCCAGTCAGGATTTACTTTCATAGAAGAAAAGCGACAAAAGCCTATTGCTTTCCCGTCAATTCCCTTTCCGTCTAAAGTCCATTTGCATGAAGCTACACTACCCCAGTGGTCAGAATAGCGGTAAACGCCCTCCGAAGTAGTAACGTATTGCGAGCCTGATTGAGATAAAAAGTGATTTCTCTGTTTCTCTTTTAGTTCTTTCCACTTACTCTCTAAATCATCCGTTTTAACCTCCTTAAAATCAGCTATCGTGGCGATGTGATAATTATCCTTATCAATCTTCTTATTACGCTTGCGGTAATGCTCGTATTTGGTCTTAAAGCTGTTATTTATCTTTACGTTACTCTTACTATGAACGTGAATTAGCGGTTCTCTTATAATCTTACGGTCAGGGTCAATATTTTGAACGCTTGTTGGTTTATTACCCTCCCAAGTTGTTTTGTAAGTAGGTATCTCTTTACCCTCATGGCCGTGTTCTAAAAAGGCTACAACATCAGAGCCACTAAATTCCTTTACTTTCTTGTTTGTATTAGGATTTACCCATACGCCCTCCGCTACTTTCTTTAGCCCCGTTGTAACCGATATATCTCCAACATTATATTGGCTCTTTTCAATAGAGCCTAACATTCGCGCCTTTATCAAGGCATTGTGTAAACGTATTTCTTCTAAGCCGTCCATTCTATATAGTTTTCACGCTTTTTATAGCTGATTTCTATATAGAAATTCTGTACCTTTGGAAATAGAAAAGGGCGTTCGTGGCGCCCTTTCCAAATTGAAATATGAGAACCCTAATTTCTCAACGCGTTTTGCGCGTAACGACCCACTTCATTCTGGCGTTTGAAGTGTTCTCGGATGGCAGCTCAGAGTTTGCCATTTATGAGGAGCGTTCAGCTAAATAATAGCTGAAACGTTAATCTTTAAGGAGAGAGGTTAATAGCCTCTCTCTTAGTTTAGATAGTAGGTATCGTACATAGAAGCCCAAAATAGGCTTAACTCTTTACCGTGTTTACTTACCATACAACTGGAATATTTAGGATAAGTCTTGTCTTTAGTCAGTTTAGCATTTCCCTCATATATTCTACCATTCCCTTTATCGTAGGCTTTCGTGAACTTTATCGTTATTCCTTTAGTAGCGTCTTCTTTGTAGCTAATCGTAATCAGCTTATTCGTTTCGTCAATCTTAATCGTAAAAGGCGCGGTGTAAAAGCCTAAAAGTTCCACATAGCCGTCTTCATAGATATACTCGCTTTTGAATTTAGAGCCAGTAAAGGTTTGGGCATTAAGTTTGCTTATAGCAAAGAGTAGGAATAGGATTAGAACCGTTTTATTCATTGTTAATAGGGTTTATAAGTTGCTTATCCCTATCAACTTTGGTTTAGAAATAAATAGCGTGGGACAATTAACCTTCGTAGCAGAGGTACTGGAATACCTAAATACAGGAAAAGCTAAAGCCCACGCTATTATTCGTGAACGTCATCACCTTTCTCCTGTATTGCTTTAAATTTCCAGTTTTCTGCTACAGAGAAGCTAAACGCTATATGGTTGTGTTGTCTTTTGTTATATCATAGTGTAAAAGTAAAAAAATTCGTTATCTATTAGTTAGTTTAAAGGCTGGAAGGCTTTTACCGAAGAATTGCGATAGTAAACGGTCAAACGTTTCATTAAAGCTATCACTTTTAGCGTTGTATTTAAACTCATACTCTTTAGCGTAAAACGATAGGTATTTACGGCTTACGTTGTGATAAGTACTGCGTATGCCGTTCTTTAAGCTACTCCAGAAGCCTTCGAGGGTGTTAGTATGGGCGCCATCAACTACATATTGTCCCAATTTATGGTTACAACGTTTGTGGTTATATCCTAAGCGTTGCAATCCACGATAAGCAGGATATTCATCGGTCATAACGGTAGAGCCGCGTTTTACTCTAACCTTAGTAAATAGCTTCAATACCTTGCCTCTTACGTTATTTAGCGTAAAGGTGCATACTTTCCTGCCGTCCCTTTGCATAATACCGAAGACTGGCGTTTTATCTGCCGTAGAACGTCCTTGCGAGTGAGGGACTTTCTTATCCTTATGACGGTTATGGTTTCTACCGCCTACATACGTTTCGTCTAACTCTATTATGCCCTCTAACTTCATTAGCGTGCAATTTCTCATAGCGTACCTAATACGATGCTCCATACGCCAAGCGTTCGGCTGGGTAATGCCTAATTCTTTAGAGAGCGTAATAGAAGAAACGCCTTGCCTTGCGTTTATACAAAGGTGTAAAGCGTAGAACCATTTTGTTAAAGAAATATGTGAGCGTTCAAAGATTGTTCCTTTGGTTAGGGAGAAGGGTTTACGGCAAGCATTACAGTTATATCCTTTACCAGTAGCAAACTTGATTGTTTTATCGGAGCCGCAACGAGGACAGTAGTATATACCGTTAGGCCAACGTAGGTTTTCTAAGTAATTCCGACAAGCCTTTTCTGTGCGGAATTTGTCCATAAAAGCGAATACGCTTCTTAGGTCAGTTTTGGTTTTCATTTTTAACGATTAAGTGACAAGGCTATTAACTTTGCTGCGTTAGGCTAAAAGCCGAAAAGGAGAGAAAGTTTTAAACAATCCCCCCTTTTACAGGCGTAACTTGATGTCACTCAATCATTACTATTTTAGTAACGTTGGGCGATTAAGAATAGATTACAAGGTTTACTAATTAAAAGATATAATCACCATAAATTATTAGAAACTAGCTTTTCTCCTTTAATAGTTTCAGCTTCAATATTTAGAATCAATCAGGATGAAACAATGGTTGATAAAGCTATTACTCTTTTTAAAGAAATTGAAGAAAGAATAGACGGTTATACTGCCTACAGGTTAATTGAAGCTTTCTATTATTTAAGTCTTTTTAAATCCCCTATAACAAATGCAATCCTTGAAAAATATATTAATCATAAAGATTACCTTCTTTCATACAATGCAAAGAAACATCTAGAGGTTTAAAACATTAACCGATAGTGAGATTCCCGCCTGCGCGGGAATGACATTAAACTTCGGGGTTAAACAAAAATCCCCTTCTACTTGCGCAAAAGGGGATTTTATATTTTACATAGCCCACGGTTTCAACCGTGGGAATGAGGAATTACTTAGCATAATTAACCGCCCTGGTTTCGCGGATAACGGTAATTTTTACCTGGCCGGGGTAGGTCATTTC
>JANOCJ010000235.1:0-3842 GCA_031412115.1 Flavobacteriales bacterium | reverse complement strand
ATTACTGATAGGTTTGAAGTACGCTGCGCTTCAGTCATACGGGGTATTAATAAGCCCTTGCCTTGTAAGCCGGTCGACTTAATATCCAACTGTGCGTTGGTGTTAGGTGCTGAACCGTCAAGGTTAATACTTACAATTTGCGCTTTAGCTCCTGCTATATAAAGCAAGAACATTGCGGCTACTAAAAACTTTACTATGGTTGTGTTGGTCTTCATATCAATTAAGTATGCTTGGTAAAAGTATTTTGAGTAATACACCTGTATAACCAATGCGCTGCGTACAACTACCTACGTAAGAAAATTTGCTTTTTTGCATAGGGTACTTTTATAAAAAGCCTGTTTTTTCGACATATACAGCAGGTAGATTATTTTATACTATATGCTGGCTGATGTAAGGCCCGGCCAAAAAAGTGCAGTATGTTACTCATTATTACAGTTTTTAAGCATGTTGTTTAGGCTTACTTATTGTTATTATTCTAAAAAACAATTAAAAAGCAGGTAAAGCATTAACCTGTTGCTTTAAAAAACATATAAGCACGGGCATTATTGGTGTAGCAAAGCGCCGCAATAACCTATTTATTCAAAATAAAAAAGGGGAGCAATAGCCCCCCTTTTTCTCTGCTTGATAAATTGCATTAATCTCTGTTACTAAGCAGTAACCAGCGTTGCGAAGTTCCATCGTATATTAAAGTTACAGCCCCCTCACTGCTAGTTGCCACAGTATTTGATGTCATAGTTTTTATCCTATTGGCAGCAATTGAGCTGCTATTTTCGTTAGAAATTGTCATGTTATACGTTGTTAAATTGTATAAAACAATCATACGCCCATCTACACCACCCTGCATGCCTGTTATGGTAAATGCGCTTGTAGGGCTTGTAATACGTACAATAGAGCAGTTGCTGGGAATACTTAAGTTATGGTTATTACCGTTAACTACAGTGCCCGAACTAACAGTGTAAGCCACCTGGCCTGCATTAGGGTTAGCCCATGATAAATTTCCACTACCATCGGTTGTTAATACATTTCCGCTTGTTCCGTCTGCCGTAGGCAATGAATATGTTACGTTGGCTGTTTGTGCCTGAGCTTTAAAAGCTGTGTAGTTAGAGCCTGACGAACTGGGTTCGTAAAAACGAGCCTCGCCGGCAGTATTATTATTATTTGAAATAGCTAGATGCCCATTAAAAACATCAAGTTTAGCCAATGGGCTGGCTGTGCCTATACCAATATCTCCACCTGTTCCAATATTCAGTCGTTCGGTATTATTTGTTCTAAAAGATAGTGCCTTGCTATCAGTAGTTCCAATAAAATTGCTGGCACTAGTGCCGCTATTGCCCGATAAGCCCCAACCGCTTGATGATGAAGAAGGTGTTGTCCAAGTAGCATTACCATTAGCATCTGATGTTAAAACTTTACCGGCACCTTGGGTTCCGTCTTCAATACGCATACTTCCTTTAACATGTAGCGTTGTGCTGGGTTGGGCATCCCAGGTAAATGCGCCTATTCCTACATAGCCATTATCAATAATATTAATCGGTGCAACACCGGTACGGTCGTTCCAAAAGCGGAATTTATTTCCCCCCGCATAGGAAAAGAAATTATCAATTATCCAGTTACCTGTTCCGGCTAACCTTGGTTCTTGAAAATTTACTTGTCCGCCCTCTTGGTCATCAGTAGCATCTGTAGTAATAATACCTGCTACATCTAATATAGTTAATGGGGTAGCTGTACCTATTCCAAGTTTACCTTGGTAAGTCATACGCATAGTTTCAACGTTGTTAGCCCAAAAAGTCATATCAATTTCAGCATTGGTAGCAAAATAATACGTATTGGTATAGGCACCTGCACCACTATTGGCAAAACCTACATTACCCATCATAACGCCACTTTCATTATAAAAGTCGATAGATGAAAAACCTGTAGCCGAAGTATTTTTAATGTTCATTAAACCACTGCCCGGGTGACTGCCTTTTACTTCAAATAATTTTTCAGGTGTTGCAGTTCCAATACCCACATATCCACTTGATAACACACGCATACGCTCGGTAGCATTAGTTTTTACTACAAAATCTTTGTTATCGGTAGTACCGATAAAATTAGTGCCCGGGTTGGTAGAGCCGTTGCCGGTTAATTGCCATCCGCTACCTGACCCTGCAGGGCCTGTTGGGCCTGTAGCACCGGCTGCACCTGTTGCACCAACTGCTCCTGCTGCTCCATTGGCACCAGCGGGGCCTGTAGCACCGGTTGCGCCGGTAATAGTAGCGCGGCTGGTCCAGGTAGTGGCTGCTGTTTTTTCTGATATAGTATTAGTTGCAGTGTTAAAGTACCAGTCGCCAACTGCACCTTGGCCACCTGTTGGGGCTACTGCACCCGAAAGCCAATTTTCTGAAGTTCCGGCTGCGCCTGTTGCACCAACTGCACCTGCAGGGCCTGTAGCTCCAACAGCACCTGCTGCGCCTGTAGCACCGGTAGCCCCGGTAATAGTAGCGCGGCTGGTCCAGGTAGTCGAAGCTGTTTTTTCTGATATAGTGTTAGTTGATGTATTATAGTACCAATCGCCTACGGCGCCTTGGCCGCCTGTTGGGGCTACTGCACCCGATAGCCAATTTTCTGAAGTTCCGGCTGCGCCTGTTGCACCTACTGCGCCGGCAGCTCCATTAGCACCGGCAGGGCCTGTTGCACCGGTAGCGCCTAATATAGATCCACGGCTCGTCCAGGTTGATCCACCCGTTTTTTCTGAAATTAAAAAAGTGGTAGTATTTAAATACCAATCGCCAACTGCGCCTTGGCCAACTGTTGGGGCACTAGCGCCTGTTAGCCAAGCCTCAGCAATACCGGCAGCACCCGTTGGGCCTGTTGGGCCGGCTGTACCGCCACCATCGGGTGCAAGATATTTCCATGATGGGGTTGATGTTGAGCTGGTATTATAATAAAACCCTTGTGTACCATCTGTTTGGTATACAATTAAGCCTTGGGCAGGGCCGCCATGCAATTGTCCTAATACGTTTACCAAACCACCAATTATTGATAAGTTTGAAGTACGTTGAGACTCTGTCATACGTGGAATAAGTAAACCCTTACCCTGCAAACCCGTCGACTTAATATCGAGCTGGGCATTGGTATTTGGGGCTGAGCCGTCCAAATTGATACTTACAATTTGAGCTTTCGCATCTGCTAACATAAGCAGTAGCGCAGCGGCAAATACAAATTTTACGAGTGTTGTTGTTTTCATCGTTGTAATAATTAAAGGTTGGTTGGTTCCCTTGCCTGCTTACAGCCTTTTGCAAAGCTGCAAGCAGATGACGGGTTGGTTATGTAATTGAGGTTGGTTGCTTATTGAACAATTAGTTTTTTGCTGATTTGTTTTTTACCTACCACCATCACTACGGTATACATACCGCTCTTTAATTCAGCTGCATTTATTATTGATGCCTGCACTGTAGCACCATTGCTGCGCAATTGTTTGCTGGCAACAATACGGCCTGCCATATCCAATACATTTACTACAATTGGGCCTTCGTCCATCCCTTCGGTATCCAGTGTAAACTGTATATCGTCGCCAAACGATGCGCTGGCCGGGTTGGGGAACAGGTTAAACTCAAGGTCGGCTTGTGCTTGCTCAAATTCTACCGGAACAAGGTTTGAGTATGAAAACTCACCATTAAAATCGGTTTGTTTTAAGCGGTAGTATGACAGACCTGGTAGCGGGCTATTATCATAATCGTTATAATACTTGGTAGTATTGCTATTGCCGGCACCGGGCTTAGTAAGTACCTCTTCAAAAGTTAACCCGTCTTTGCTACGTTCAATAGTAAAGAAATCGTTATTTTCTTCTGATGCTGTTA
>JANOCJ010000234.1:0-6169 GCA_031412115.1 Flavobacteriales bacterium | reverse complement strand
CCCACGTTGCCGAAGGCCGTAACCTTACTAAAGCCGAAGTTGACAGCATTGGCCAAGGCCGCGTTTGGAGCGGTGTTGATGCTAAAGCCAAAGGCTTGGTTGACATTTTGGGTGGCTTGCAAACGGCTATTGATATTGCCGTTAAAAAAGCTAAACTGGAGAAATACAGCGTTGTATACCTACCCCGCCCCGAAAAAGGCCTTAGCAAGTTTATGAAAGAACTATCGGGTGAGGAAGATGATAAAGTACAAACCCTTATAAGGAGCGAACTTGGCGAAGACTACCGTTACTACCAATATTTGCACAAAGCGCGCAATATCAGGGGTATACAAGCCCGTTTACCTTATATGCTAGAGCTGAACTAACAAAGTTATTGACAGTTTGGCACGAAAATTGTCAATAAACCGCCAATGAAAAAAATTATACTCACATTATTGGTATTATTTGCCGTAAGCCTTGTAAACAAAGGGTTTGCTGCAAATAATGGCGTAGCCGCCCCACCTGATACCAGCGGCCAGTGTGCAGAGAGCTTTTTCTCTTTTGAAAAATTGAATGATTTGGTTTGCTATGCCCAAAACTTTATGGGTATACCTTACCGTTATGGTTCAGTGGGCATCAACTCGTTTGATTGTTCAGGGTTTACTGCGTATGTATTTAAAAACTTTGGCCTTGCTTTGCCCCGCTCATCGCGCGACCAAGCCTCTTTAGGCACCAAAGTAGCATCAACCGAAGCCCGCAAAGGCGATTTGATATTCTTTAAAGGCCGCAGCAGCAAATCTATAGTAGGCCACGTAGGCATTGTAATATCAGAGATTGGCGATAAGCTAACCTTTATACACGCCTCGGTACACAAAGGCATTACTATTGACAGCATTGACTTGAAATACTATAAAGACCGCTTTTTGTTTGTAAAGCGCGTACTTACTATGTAATACCGTATTAGAAGCAATAAAAAATCCCTGCTAAGGTTACTTAGCGGGGATTTTTGTTTTAGGAGAAAGACTATTCTCTACAATTTCATATACCGCTATCCACCCGCCTTGGTAGCTGGTAGCCCAAAGGTGTTTCCCATCGGGCGATACGGATACACCCATGGGTTTAAATATACTTACCGAGCTTACTTCTTTAAAGGTCTTCCTATCTATTACCGATATCTTGTTCGACTCATGCACGGCAGCGAAAATGTAGCGCTCATCGGGCGATACAGCAATGGTGCGCACCTGGCTGCCCAGCGTTACCTGCCGCGTAACTTTTTTATTGTAGATGTTGTATTCCAGCACCTTGCCGCCCGTATTTTCCGATATAAAAAGCAGGCTATCGTTTTTAGATAGTATAATATGGCGCGGGTTGGGCGTTATGCTCAACTCCTTCACCTGCTTCATGCTGTCAAGGTCAATCACGCTAATGGTGCCGCCACTCATGTTACATACATAAGCCGTTTGAGAGTTTGATGTAATGCTTATCCCCCGTGGGATGTAAGAGCCGTTGCCAACCTTAATATCCCTCACTTTAATAAGGCTATCGGTACGCACTACACTTATGCTGCTGCTGTGCCAGTTGGCTATTAGCGCCAGCTTACCGTCGGGGGTAATTTTTATCACCTTGGGTGTATGGCCTACCAGTATTCTGGGCATGGCAACGCGGGCGGTATCGCCGCTTGCGTTTTTAACGGTTGCCTTTTGGTCTTTGGTTCGAAAGCATACCACACTGCTGTCGTTTTTAGGGTCGTAAGGGTTGTAGCGCACAATGCAGGCTCCGTTGTGGAATGACACCCACAGGTATTTTCCACCTTCAGAAAAGTCGCACTCTACGGGTTTTTCTTCAAACGATGGAATGTGTTTTTTCGCATCATAATCCCACCCTTGAGCAGGTGTTTGGTCAAACTCAAGCTTTTGGCGGATGTAAAAACTATCGGCATCAATAATCCAAACGTTGCAGCCCTCCAGGTTCATTACCGCAGCATAGCTGCTATCAGGCGACAACTCTACCGACTTAGGATAGGCCGCGCCGGTAATTTTTTTAACCAGCTTAAGGGTGGTTTGGGCGTGGGTAAGTAAGGGGAATAATAGTAGTAGTATGGCTATGCGCATAGGTTATATTTTGCTAGAAACCTGCAATGGATTAGTCAAACGATTGATTACTATTCGCCGAAATCTTCAACATAGCCTCATATTCGTCGGGCGTTAAATCGTTAAAGTAAAAATTAATGGGGTTAACGTTCTCGCCGTTTTTAAGCACTTCGTAGTGCAAGTGGGGGCCGGTGCTTTTGCCGGTATTGCCTACGTAGCCAATAACCTCGCCGCGCTTAACCTTTTGGCCGGGACGCACTTTTATACGGCTAAGGTGGCCGTAAAGCGTCATGTAGCCGTAGCCATGTTCTATGCGTATATGGTTGCCATAGCCCGAAGCCTGGGCATCGGCGCGCATAATGGTACCGTCGCCTGTTGCGTAAACCTCAGTGCCAATAGGGGCGGCAAAGTCCATACCGGCGTGAAACTTGGGCATTTTATAAATAGGGTCGGTACGCCAGCCAAAGCCCGACGCCATCTGTTTTAAATCTTTAGTAGATACAGGTTGTATAGCCGGAATAGAAGCCATTAACTGGGCTTTGCCCTGCACCATCTTCAAAATATCATCAAACGATTTTGACTGCACTACCAGTTGTTTCGACAGAAAATCGAGCTTTTTGGCGGCGCGTTCCATCAAATCGCTGTTTTCGTAGCCTTCCAAATCTTTATAGCGCTCAGCACCGCCATAGCCTGCGCGGCGCACACCGGTAGGTATAGGCTCGGTTTCAAAAATAACACGGTAAATATTATCGTCGCGCTTTTGTATATCGTCCAGCACCATCAGGGCATTGTCCATACGGCTGTCCAGCAGGTCGTATTGCAGTTTAAGCTGGTCAAGTTCGCGGCTAAGTTGCTTCTCTTTAGGCGAATCGAAGGTATTATAGGCAATAAGCATGGTAACGGTAGCAAAGGCAATGCCGGTGGCTAAAAACCACAGGCCCTTCTTTATTACGTCTTTAGGGCGTAGCTTTACCTTCTCGTACGAGAGGGACTTAGTGTTAAAATAATACCGTTTTTGCGACATTTTATGCGTGTTACCTTTAATTAACCTGCTACAAAGCTGTTAATTTTAAGTATTGCCAGTGCGAATTTAGCATATTCGTTTATTTTTGCCAATTGTATAGCAAGTATTTATAATGAAAGGAATAATATTGGCAGGTGGGTCGGGTACCCGGCTTTACCCCATAACAATGGCCATTAGCAAGCAGCTGATGCCCATTTACGACAAACCGATGATTTACTACCCCCTGTCGGTATTAATGTCGGCCAATATACGCGAGATATTAATTATCTCTACACCCCACGATTTGCCGGGCTTTCAGCGCCTGTTGGGCGACGGTGCCGAGTTGGGCTGTTCATTTACCTACGCCGAACAAGCGGTACCCAACGGACTGGCCCAGGCCTTTGTTATTGGCGCCGATTTTATTGGTAATGATAAAGTTGCCCTTATTTTGGGCGATAATATTTTTTACGGAACAGGGTTAAATCAACTGCTGATAGAAAATAACGACCCTACGGGCGGTATGGTGTTTGCCTACCATGTGTCTGACCCTGAACGCTATGGCGTTGTAGAGTTTGACCAAAATAAAAAGGCCATATCTATTGAAGAAAAACCTGTTACCCCAAAATCGAACTACGCAGTGCCGGGCCTATACTTTTACGACAATAGCGTGGTAGAAATAGCGCGCAACCTGCAACCGGGCGTAAGGGGCGAATACGAGATTACCGATGTAAATAAGCACTACCTTGCCAACAATATGCTCAAAGTTGGGGTTCTCGACCGTGGTACAGCCTGGTTAGATACCGGCACCTTTGTTTCATTAATGCAGGCATCGCAGTTTGTGCAAGTTATTGAGGAACGCCAAGGGCTAAAAATTGGCTGTATAGAAGAAGTGGCCTACAAAATGGGCTTTATAAGCAAGGAGCAGTTGGAAGCCCTTGCCCAACCGTTGCTTAAAAGCGGCTACGGAAATTATTTGTTAAGCGTAATTAATAATTCAATATAACGGAATGCAAAAAGATAAGTGCAATATATTGGTAACCGGTGGCGCCGGCTTTGTTGGCAGCGCCGTTGCCGAAAAGTTAGCCTCGAACCCCGATAACTATGTGGTAATAGTAGATAGCCTTATTACCGGTAGTATGGATAAAATTCCAAAATCAGAACACAACAACGTTAAGTTTATTAAATGCGATGTGAATGATTGGGCCGATATATCGGGCGTATTTTATTCGTATGGATTTGATTATGTGTGGCATTACGCAGCACTTGTGGGCGTAAAGCGTACCCTAAAAAACCCCGTTATGGTGTTGAATGATATTAAAGGCATCAACAACATCCTTACCTTATCAAAAAACACGGGGGTGAAAAGGGTATTTTACTCTTCATCATCTGAAGTATACGGCGAGCCGGTAGAATTCCCTCAAAATGAGGAAACTACACCACTAAACTCGCGCCTGC
The DNA here is from genome assembly GCA_031412115.1 of Flavobacteriales bacterium. Taxonomy (GTDB): domain Bacteria; phylum Bacteroidota; class Bacteroidia; order CAMBQF01; family CAMBQF01; genus CAMBQF01. Next base: position 1,642 of record JANOCJ010000234.1, on the reverse strand, counting down.
CCTACGCTATTGTTAAAAACGTGGGCGAGGCGTATTTACGTTCATTTAAAAAAGAATACGGGTTAGATTTTACCATCTTCCGTTTCTTTAACACCTACGGCCCTAAGCAAAGCCGCGATTTTGTTATATCGCGCTTTATTGCCCGCGCGCTAGAGGGTAAAGACATTACCATTTATGGCGATGGAAGCCAAACCCGTACCTTTTGCTATGTAGAAGATAATGTGGATGCCTGTTTGACTGCTTTTTACGAAAATAAATACGTAAATGATGTAGTTAACATAGGCGGTGGCGATGAACTTGCCATTGTTGATTTGGCCAAGTTGATTATTAAGGTTACCAACTCAAAATCGAAACTGATAAATTTAGAGGCATTGGAAGAAGGCGATATGACGCGCCGCCAACCCGATGTAAGTAAAATGACAACTTTGCTTAAGCGCACCCCCCTTCCGTTGGAAGAAGGTATTGCGCGCATTTTGGCAAACACTAAATTTATTATGTAATGCATTTTGAAAAACACATATTTATTTGCACCAACCAACGTACCGAAGGTACACGCCCAAGTTGCGGCCACGAAATGGGGCACGACCTTGTGGCGGCCTTTAAAAAAGGGCTTAAAGACCGTGGGTTGAACACCGGCATGCGCGCCCAAAAATCGGGTTGCCTTGATGCCTGCGAATGGGGGCCGAGTTTGGTAATATACCCCGAAGGCGTTTTTTACAAGCATGTAACCGTTGCCGATGTGGAGGAGATTATAGAGGAACATATTGTAAATAACCGCCCCGTAAAACGCTTGGTAAACACGTTTGAAAAAAGTGGTATTTAGATTTTTTTGCTGATTTTAATTTTGTATTATTGTATAACAAATAGTTGCAACATGAAAAAATTTGGATTTTTAATAGCCCTTATGGCCCTGTTTATAGGTGTTAACACAGCATCGGCGCAGCCTAACCTAAGCGGCAACGAAAAAGTAATATTGGTAAAAGTTGACCCTTCAACCCAAGCGGAAGCGCGCGGCAAACTGCTTAATGTGCTTACTGAAGGCCGTTTGAATGGGTATGTTAAAGCAGAACAATCATACATTGTGATGATTGCTGACGATGCTACCAAAATTGAAGCTGCCAAAAACCAAATCTTGAGCGTGTATCCAGCAGCGCAACTAACCGTTGTAACTATACAACAGGCTAACATACTGTTGGAAAACCAGCGCAACGCGGCCCAGCCCGTCGGTGGCACATCGCACTAACTACTAACAACACATTGATAGTAAAAGGGGCTTAATGCCCCTTTTTTTGTGCCCAATGCTGCCAAAAAATTTCTTTTCTTAGCCAAAACAACTGCACGTGAATACAGAAAAACGCACACTGGGTTTTTGGGTAGCCCTATCTATTGTTATTGGCGGGGTTATAGGCTCAGGCATATTTAAAAAACCAGCTACCATGGCCGCCGATTTGCACTCGGGCTACTGGCTAATTGCTGTTTGGGTTATTGCCGGTATCGTATCGCTATTCGGCGCCCTTACTAATGCTGAAATTGCAGGCATGATACCCGCTACCGGTGGGCAGTTTATGTTCTACAAAAAAGTATTTGGCAACTTTACGGGCTTTATATACGGCTGGGCAGCGTTTGCCGTAATACAGTCGGG
>JANOCJ010000233.1:0-10883 GCA_031412115.1 Flavobacteriales bacterium | reverse complement strand
CAGGAACTGTTTTCTTTTCAGAAAAAACCATTTGGCCTGCGCTGTTGTATAGCGCTAAGGTTACATTTATATTGGCTAGTGCTTTGGCATTTACTTGTAAGGTATTGCCTGTACTTACCGGGTTTGGGTAGATGGTTAAATCGCTAAAAACAGTTTCGTTTACGCTTACTGCGCTATTTTCATCAGCCACAATAAAGGCTGTCATACTTTGTGGGTTAGGGTTAAAGCCCTGCGCTACGGTATACGGGTTGCTACCTGTAGCTAAAATCCCCGCAATAGGCGACCATGAAGTGGTATTAGGAATAAAATACGATATGCCCACATTGCCCGATGCGTTAAATAAAGGGCGTTGGTGCGCAGCATTCCATTGTACTTTAATGAAGGGAACTGTGCCTCCGGCATTCGCTTCATCAATAACCCATGTGCGGTTTGCCAGGTGTTGGTCGGTTGTATTGCTAACACCGCTGGTGCCTTGCACCAACACATCATCAAAAACATAGGCGCTAAAATTATCTAAGCTACCGCTATTCTTCAACCACAAAGGGTTGTAGCTAACCTCTGAATGGCCTATGGGGTAAAAAGCAGTATCGGTACTGTTTAGGGCGAAGTATTCAAACCTGCCACCGGTATTACACACAAAATATTGGGTAGAGTCGGCGCCCGAAACAGCATTGCCTGCCGCATACATGGTAAGCGTATTACCGTTGCTTATAATTTTACCATTAACAAAAGTTAGCTTGTTTACCCCGTCAACATTGGTGTTTAAAAACAGATTAGAGTCATTATCCACCTCAACCGATGAAATTTGAATAGCGTTAAGGCTAAGGTTTTGCGGGCTAGTACCATTAAAACGATACGTGCCATTGCCAAACTGGTTGCTATTGCCGGTAGCGGTAAAGTTACCTGCCACTTCCATAACACCGCCATTATTTACTATGCCTGCATTGGTATTGTTAAAATTGCCGGGTACAGTAATGGTAGCGCCTAATGCAATGGATATAGTACCGGCATCGTTTACCAGGTTTTGTGCATGGGCCATTGCGGCAATGCTAAGCAGTATAATGGTAAAAAGCTTTTTCATATAATAACCCTTAGGTATACTATCAAAAATAAGCAAAAACAAGCCCCGAAACAGGGGTTTGAAAAGAGTTTTTAACTATAAGCCTATTAAAACTCCAAAACGGATAAGTGGGTTATAGTATGGGTAGGGCCGGTCGGCAGGGTAACTGGTGTTAAAATTCCATAATACCGATATGTAGCTAAACGCCCTGCGGCTAATAGCCTGCTGGTAGCCAACGCCTGCAATATAGGCGGGTACGTTGTATCGCACCGGTATAACAATGCTAGATGAATTAGGGGCTTCAACATTCAATATCTCATATTCGCCGTGGATGAAAAACCCATCGCCATTAGAAAAAATATTGCGGGCCGGAATAAGCCTTACAAAAACCCTTCCGCCATACATATTGGCTTGTTGTATATAATTATCATACCTATCGCGGGCATATAAATAAGAAAAACCAATACCTGCCATAAATACTTTGCCCACTTCGTAGGCAACCATAGGCGAAAGATCGATACGGGTAAAATTGCCAAATTGCAAGCCAAGGCCACCACCTACATAGGTATGGTCGAAAAACTTAGGGCGCACAAACTTCTTTTTTTGCGGTTCGGCTTTGTTTTCGCGGCTAACTACTTCCGGCTCATCTACTTGGGTAGTGTCGGGCTGTTGGGCGTATAATCCGCCGGCAAAAAACATCAGCATGACCAATGTCATTATTTTCTTCGCCATACAAGGGTACTTTTATACAAAGTTAACAAGAATTACGCCAAATAGTTGGATTTATTGCCCATCATTGGTACCCGATAAAGGGAAGTGACAGCAATATGAACGCATTATATTTAATTAATTTACTAAATTAGCCATGCAAACAGACGTTGTAAGGCAAATGATAGAATATAACGAGGTAATAGAACACTTGCCTCCGCACTTAAAGCAGTTTGTTGTAGACCAACAATACAACCACTATACTGCTGTAGACCAAGCCGTTTGGCGCTATGTAATGCGCCAAAACTACAATCATTTAAGCAAAGTAGCCCATGGTAGTTATGTTGAAGGTTTGCACAAAACCGGTGTGGGGATTGATAGTATAGCCCAAATGTACGGCATGAACCGTATTTTGAAAGATATAGGCTGGGCAGCCGTAGCGGTTGACGGGTTTATTCCACCATCAGCGTTTATGGAGTTTCAGGCTTATAAAGTGCTGGTTATTGCCGCCGACATACGCCAGCTTGAACATATTGAATACACCCCCGCCCCCGATATTATACACGAAGCCGCAGGCCATGCCCCCATTATTGCCAACCTCGAATATTCTGAATACTTAAGGCTTTTTGGCGAGATTGGCAGCAAAGCATTTTCATCGGCTAAAGATTATGAGCTGTACGAAGCCATTCGCCACCTTTCTATTATAAAAGAATACCCCGATAGCACTGCCGAAGAGATTGATGAAGCCGAAAAGGCCATTGAAAATTTGCAGGCCAACATGGGCGAACCGTCGGAAATGGCACGCCTGCGCAATCTGCATTGGTGGACGGTTGAGTACGGCCTTATTGGCACCGTGTCCGATTTTAAACTATACGGCGCAGGCCTGTTATCGTCTATTGGCGAGAGCGTTACCTGCATGAACCCCAACGTAAAAAAACTGCCTTATACTATTGATGCCGCTAATGTTGGCTTTGATATTACCAAGCAGCAGCCGCAGCTTTTTGTTACCCCATCATTCCAACAATTAGCTGATGTTTTAAACCAATTTGCCGAAGGTATGGCCTTTAAAGAAGGCGGTTTGTTTGGCATTGAAACAGCCATCCAATCGCAAAACGTAGGTACGGCGCTTTACAGTTCGGGCATACAGGTTTCAGGCACATTTGCCGAAGCTATAAGCGATGGCAACGGCAACTTGGTTTACCTGCGTACTGCTGGCCCAACAGCCTTAGCCTTTACCAATAAAGAAATTGCAGGCCACGATAAAAGCTACCATGCGGAAGGCTTTGGGTCGCCGGTGGGTAATATAAAAAATACCAACAAAGCGGTTGAAGATTTAACTGATGTTGACCTTGCCGTATTGGGCCTTGTAGCCGGTTTGCCCGGCCGCATTGAGTTTGAAAGCGGGGTGGTGGTTGATGGCGTGCTGCGCTTTAAAGAGCAAACATCAAACAACAAGCTGATAATGCTGACTTTTGATGATTGCACCGTTACCTTTGGCGACCGTATTCTTTTTCAGCCTGAATGGGGAACTTATGATATGGCGGTAGGCGAAAAAATTACATCAGTAAGCAGTGGCGCTGCCGATGTGGAAGCCTTTAAGCCAACCGCTACTGTGCCGAAAGAGTTGACCCGCAAAATTATCTATACCGACGAAGATAAACGCTTGCACGAACTGTACGGCAAGGTGCGCCAAATACGCGATACCAAGCAAGGCTATGAAGAATTGCAACATATTTTTAGCGATGGACAACGCAACTTTCCTAACGACTGGCTGCTGGCTATAGAGGTGTTGGAAATACTGAAAGACATAAACTTATACCCCGCTATAACTACCGAAGTAGAGGCTTATTTGAACGATTTAAAACTGCGCAAGCCCGAATATAAAAAGTTGATAGAAGACGGAATCCGCCTGGCGGATGAGTTTGAACTGTCGCACTCATAAGCTATGAATATTGTAATAACCGGCGCAGGGCGCGGCATTGGCTTTGAATGTGTAAAACAGTTGGCTGAAGATGCAGGGCATACCATTATTGCCATATCGCGTACTATTACCGCTATACAAAACCTTAATAAGCCCAATGTTTTTGCCTTGCAGGCAGACATTACCCATGCCGAAAATATTGAGGGCATTGCGTTGGCTGTAGCACAGCGCCTGGGCACGGTAGATGTATTGATAAACAACGCCGGAATACTTATAAACAAGCCCTTTGCCGATTACAACCCCGAAGATGCACGCCGCATTTTTGAGGTAAACTTTTTTGCCCCCGCAACACTTATACGCAATCTGTTGCCGCACCTAAAAGCCGGCAGCCATGTGCTAAATATTGGCAGTATGGGCGGCTATATGGGCAGTGTAAAATTTCCGGGGCTGGCGTATTATTCGGCATCAAAAGCAGCACTGGCCAACCTAACCGAATGCCTTGCCGAAGAGTTGAAAGACACAGGCATCCGCGTAAACTGCCTTGCTTTAGGATCGGCCCAAACCGAAATGCTGGCCGAGGCTTTTCCGGGCTACCAAAGCCCTGTTAGTGCAGCGCAAATGGCGGCCTTTATTACCGATTTTGCCATTAACGGCAGCAAGCTATTCAACGGTAAAGTATTGCCGGTAAGTGTGGCTACGCCCTAGTTAGTTGCTAGTTGCCAGTTTCCAGTATTATTTTCAATGTAAAACCCCGAAGGGGGTGAAGAATTATGAAACAAAAAATCCCGCCGAAGCGGGATTGGAACTAGTTATTAGTAATGTTATTAGGTAAAAAAATTACCAACTTCTTAATCCTGCCATCCATTTTATATTAGCTTTTGCAAGGGCATATTTAGCTTTTAACTCTACAAGTTTTATTTGGCCGTTTATCAAATTTGTTTCTCGCATGTTAATTATAAATAATGTACTTTCTCCATTGCTAAAACGAAGTTGTTCAGCGTCATAAAGTTGTTGTAAATTGTCTACAACACTACGTTGTGTTTTCAGTAGTTTTTCAAAAAGCAGCAAATCATTAAAGGCCACAATCAAGGTATTTCTATTATCTCGAATCGTGAAAGTGAGGTCAAAATTTGTTTGAGATATTTTATTCTTTATTAGGTTAAGCTTTCCGCGTTCTTTTCTTAAAAACAAAGGAAAATACACCTCAATACCCGATTTATAATTATTTCTAAAAATAGGCCCAAAGCCATTATTATTAAAATCATTACTACTCAAAAAATTATAGTTTAGGTTTACCCGTGGCTTTAGGTTTTCAATAGATAGTCTTTTATCAATTTCCAGTTGCCTTAACTTATAATCAAGTTTAATAACCTCAGGGTGCGTAGTAGTTGCTGAATCAATCAAGCTGTTAAATTTTAGTAAAAACAAACTGTCTTGTTCTGTTCCTATACCCGAGGGTATAAGTGTACTATCTATTTCTAAAGGAATAGTACCCTCTTTCCATAAGTGGGTAGATAAGTTTATACCTGCATTTTTAAAATCAACACTTGCTTGCAAATAAAGCTGCTCGCGTTGTATAAAGTTAAAATGCGCTTCAACAGAATCAATAGGGGCTTCTTCGCCAAGTTTTACATTTTCCGAAACAAATAAGTATCGGTCTTTGGCTAGTTTATAAACCTGCTCGGTGTAAATTAATTTTTGATAATTATAATACCAGTCCCAATAATCTTTAGTGATGGTTATTAAGGTTTTGTTAACCATTTTTAGCCTTTCAGCCGCTGCAATTGTAATATATAATTGCGCTTGCCTTAAAACAGCCCTACGGCTATCAATTAACAAGCCTTGCCCAACTGGCAAACTAATACCCACCGTATATAGCCCCCCATTGGGTACAGACAGCTCATTGTCTATATTATTGCCTACGGCATTTTGGTAGTTAAAATTTAAATCGGCACCAAACCATGTAGGTACTTTTAGGCCGGTATATATTTGGTCCCAATATAGTTTTTGGTTGCCACCATCGGGGCTAAAAATTTTGTTGTCATAATCGGTAGCAAATACTGGGTCAAACCCCCCGCGTGCACTTCGCAAATCCCAGTCGGCAGCTTGCTTAACAAGGTCGGCTTGTTTAATTAATGGGTGGTTGGTTAATACATTATTATAAACATCTATAATAGTAAATGCGCGGGCGTTTTGCCCGTGTAAATTAATAAATGTGTAACTCAGAATAAATATCAAGAGTATTTTTTTCACGCCTGTTACTTTTTTTGTTGTGTGCTATTACTTGTAATATTGGGCGGAAAACCATTTAATTTTCGCCATATTTCATACCATACAGATACCTTATTAAGCATACCCCACCCATATACGCTAGTGCCTACGCGCAACTGTTTTGGCCAACCCTCTTCTTCGGGGTCTGGTATTACTAAAACACGGTATTGCCCATCTTTACTATCAACATAATCAATAACCTTTACAACACCCCCAAAGGTACCTGTTGATACGCCCGGCCAGCCAGAAAATATAAGTGCGGGCCAACCGTCAAACTGTAGTCTAACTTTATCTCCCTTTTTTAACAATACAACATCTATAGGCTTTACAAATAGTTCAACAGCAAGTTTTGGGTTATCGGGCATAATAGTGGCAATAGCCTCTCCTTCTTTTATATTTTCTCCAAGGCCTGCTTTTAATGCTTTTACCAAATACCCATCTTGCGGCGCCCGTATTATATAAAACCCGCTTCGAATGGCGGTGCTTACATACTCATTTTGCAGTTTAGATAATTCTCCTTCGGCTTCGGCAATGTATGATGATGTTCCATTAAGCTCGCTCTCTACTTTTGATATTTTTTCTCCATAATCAGCATTAATACTATTTAACTCTATAATGCTATTGAGGTAATTATTTTCAGCATCAAGCAATTTATTTTCTTGCGATACTAATTTTGATACGGCATCATTAAACGCCCTTTTTCTGTTCTCAAAATTAGTGAGTGATAATACACCTTTTTGAAAAAGCGTAGTAGAACGTGTAAACTGGGTATCTGCTATTGTATATTGCACCTTAACGGCTTCTAATTCGGTACTGTCAGAAAGTACTTTAAAACGGGCTTGTTTTACTTTGTTTACCGCTTGTTTAGTTTTAAAATCGCGTGCTTTTTTTAAAGCATCAATTTGGTTGTTGTATGATTCTATTTTATCTTCATTAGAGCTAATACTGCCTTTTTTGGCATCTATTTGTTCTCCAAGCCGTTTTAATATATCAGGGTCTAAATATTTTTCCCTTATCTCTGTAATGGTAATAATGGTATCGCCCTTTTTTACATAATCACCCTCTTGTTTATACCATTTTTCTATACGCCCCCCAATAGGAGATTGTAATGTTTGAGGCCTTTCAGACGGTGCTAATGCAGTAAGTTGGCCTTTGCCATTTATATTTTGTTGCCATGGCAAAAACATTAGTATTAAAAACATGCCAAATAATACTAATAGTATTCGACTGAGAATTATACCGCTTTTTGGTGTACTAACCATTTTTAATGATACTGAACCATTATGGCTGCCCATAGCACTTGCCCCAATATTATTTTCAGATATATTAAGCATTGAAAATTGATTTAATTACCTCATTATACTTATCATTCTTTTTAATATCGTTGTAATTTCCGTTTACTACTATATTACCATTATCAATTAAATAGATATGTTGTACCCTTTGGTGTATTTGTTCATTATTGCTAATAACAATGGTGGTAGGTTTTGGCAAATAATCCTTAAAAAGTATAAAGGCTAACAAAATCTCATTATAATTATGCTCATGCAAAATCCATAATTTGGGTTTTTTAAGTATATTTTTAGCAATAAGTATTTTACTACTAAGTTCTTTTGGCAAACCAATACCACCGTGATTAATTTTATAATTCATACCATCCGGTAGTTTTGATATTTCATCATAAGCCTCCAGTTTTTGCAGTATTTTTATAGCCTCAATTTCAGGTATTGCAGTATTGCCAACAATAATATTTTCTAAAATAGTGCCTTCAAAAAGCCCTTCATTAGGTAAACTCATTGCAATATGCCCCCTGTAGCTTTTTAAATCTACATCTTTTATTGCAATACCATTAACTTCAGCAATGCCATCATAATGGCTGTAAATGCCCGAAATTACATTTATTAACGCATCAATTCCGTAGCTATTATTTCCGGCTATTGCTATTGTGCTACCGGCAGCAATGGTTAGGTTGATATTGTTTAAGGTGTTTTTTAATAATGGTGTATTATAACTAAGTTCTTTAATATTTATTTCAAACCCTTTGGGTGTTTCAAATTCATTTGCCTTAATATTACCACTATGCTCCAAGGCAAAGTCGCTTATTTTAGCTATTTTTTCTACTGATGTAAATGCGTCATACACTGTATCAACACTTATAATTATTTTTTCAATAGCAGATAAAATTAATACTATAATAATTTCAGTAGCAACAAATTGGCCAAGGTTTATTTCTCTTTCTACAACTAACAAGCTGCCCAGTATAAGTGTGGCCGCTATAATGGATATTTTAAAAAAAAGTATATTTATATATTGAGATATTAATACCTTAAAATGAACCTTACGGGCTGTTAAGTATTTTACAGTATAATTGTCTGTTTTTTCTTGTGCAAGGTTACTTTTATCACCACTCAATTTAAAGGTGTTAGTATTACGCGCAATGTCTTGCAGCCAAGCCATTATTTTGTATTTGTATGATGATTCTTTCAGGCTTGTTTCTAGCCCTTTTTTACCTGTAACCCTAAATACAATATACACTGCTGTAATAAATACAATATCAAAAACAATAAAAGACGGGTGATATATTGCTAACAATAATAAACCAAAAAAAACTTGCAATATGGCTGTGGTAAGTTCAATTAATAGTTTGGAAATTCCTTTTTGTAAAAGCACTACATCAAAAAAGCGGTTAACTACCTCCGGAGGATAGTCTCCTGCCAGTTCATCGGCTTGTATTTTGGGTAGGCGGTAAGCAAAATCAAAAGTTGCTTTTGCAAATAACCGGCGTTGCAAAATCTCTACCATATATATTTGCATTACCTGCAAGCTGCCTGTTATAGCAACACCCAACAGTACAAGAATAATTATTAATATAGCAGTATCATACAATATACCTCCCGATATCATTTGAATAACCGCCTGTATACCTAGCGGCAACGACAGGCCAATTAATCCAACAATTAACGCGTAAGTATATATTATCCAAATATCCTTTTTTTCAGATTTTATATAGCGCCAAAATCGTATTACCGGGCTAAGTTTTCCTATAATATTTTTTTGAGGTATTGTATACAGGGACTCATTGTCTGAATTCATATTAATATGATTATTTTCTTTTATTTTTTACAGTTAGGGAAGTATCGATAGAATTAAATAGTAAGGTTTCTAAAAACTCTAGCAGCATTTTTTCATCCTTTTCTTTACCAAAATCAGTTAAAGACGGAAGGTTATTCATAAAAAAGTTTTGCATGTGCGACATTTCTATTATTGTACTGGCCAATGAATTTGGAAACTTATATCTTGGGCTATACTCTTTTATCACTTCTGCAAAGCGGCCCGATAAATCTTTATAAGGCTTAAAAAGTTTTGCCTGATTATCTGACGAAACGTTTCGGGTTAGGTATGTCTTTGACCCTTCCCACATTACTAACTTATACGCTTCTTCTCCACTAATAAAATCATTACTACTGCCCTTAACAGGTATAGCTAATACTTCAATTATACGTTTAAGTTTAATTTTCGGGTCTGTAATATTTTGTAGGTTAAACATTATCATAAACTCTAAGTAGCTCCAATACCAGTTTATTATGTATAGCAACAAGCGGTGCTTGTTTTCAAAATACCTATATATGCTAGCCTCGGTTGAGTTTATTTGTGTTGCAAGCTTTTTAAAGGTAAAATCCTCAAAGCCAATATCATTTATAAGTTTAAGGCCATTGTGCACAATACTTTTACCAAGCGCAGACTCTTCCGGGTTTCGCAGGTAAATTTTCTCATTCATTCTTATTCTTAGCTGTACTTCCATTGCTATTTTATATAAGAGTACAAATATAGTAATATATTTTTTTAATCAAAACATAAAAGTAATACTATCATATTAAAATATATTACTATGTTTGCAAAAAATAAAACTATGATAAACGATACATTAACTCCTATTACGGTTGCCTATGGAGATGGAATAGGCCCAGAGATAATGGATGCTACATTAAAAATACTATTAGCAGCGGGTGCTAAAATTCATCCTGAGGTTATTGAAATTGGTGAAAAAGTATATCACGAAGGCTTTTCATCGGGTATAAAACCGGAGGCTTGGGAATCGTTAAGGCGTACCAAAGTGTTTTTAAAAGCACCCATAACTACGCCTCAGGGAGGAGGCTTTAAAAGCCTAAATGTAACTATACGAAAGGTATTAGGCATGTATGCAAATGTTAGGCCGTGCATGTCATATCACCCTTACGTAAAAACCAAACATCCAATAATGGATATTGTCATCATTCGCGAAAACGAAGAAGACCTCTATGCAGGAATTGAACACCAACAAACGGATGAGGTTGTGCAATGCCTTAAAATACTTTCTATACCCGGGACGGAAAAAATTGTGCGTTACGCTTTTGAATATGCCCGTGCCTACGACCGTAAAAAGGTAACCTGCTTTACAAAAGACAATATTATGAAAATGACCGATGGTATGTTTCATAGGGTATTTGATAAAATAGGCGAAGAGTATCCGGAAATAGAAAAAGAGCATTGGATAATAGATATAGGGGCAGCTAAACTTGCCGATACGCCTGAAATTTTTGATGTTATAGTAATGCCTAACCTATATGGCGATATACTATCTGATGTAGCCGCGCAAATTACAGGTTCAGTTGGTTTAGCTGGGTCTGCAAACATAGGTGAACATGTTTCTATGTTCGAAGCTATACACGGTTCGGCCCCACGCAGAGCAGGGCAAAACGTAGCCAATCCATCGGGCCTATTATTAGGCGCTATACAAATGCTTATGCATATTGGTCAATCTTCGGTTGCTCAGAAAATACATAACGCTTGGTTGAAAACAATGGAAGATGGTATACACACGTATGACATTTATAAAGAAGATACCAGTAAACAAAAAGTAGGCACAAATGAATTTGCTGATGC
>JANOCJ010000232.1:0-1910 GCA_031412115.1 Flavobacteriales bacterium | reverse complement strand
ATACCAAACAAAAGCGAATTATCGGGGCTTTGGTTTCCACTGGGATTTCTGGCAATAGCAACGCTTGTATACGCCCTTTTTGGCGATAGTAGCAGCGTTACAATGCTGGGCATACACCCGCGGGTAGTTGTGGGCTTACGGGGCATTTTATTTGCGCCGTTTATACACGGCAGTTGGGAGCATTTGGCATCAAATGCACTGCCGTTTGCCATTTTGGGCGCGCTATTGTTTACTATTTATAAAGAGATCGCCTATAAGGTTTTCTTTCTTATTTACTTTTTAACCGGTATTTGGGTGTGGATGTTTGCGCGCGATAGTTACCATATTGGCGCCAGCGGGGTTTTATATGGCTTATGGTCGTTTATATTGGTAAGCGGCTTTTTGCGCCGCCGCAATGATTTGGTAATGCTATCGTTTTTTGTGGCATTTTTATATGGCGGCATGTTTTGGGGCTTGTTTCCGCTAATACCGCATGTTTCGTTCGAGTCGCATGTAAGCGGCACGCTGGCCGGTATAATGTGTGCCATTTACTATTTGCGCCAGGGGCCGCAGCACCAGCCTTACGTTTGGAACGAGGCCGACGAATTGCCCGACGACCCCGAAGCCCCTTGGAACCTACCTGATGAGGAGAAAGAAAATTTTAAGGGTTGATGCAATAACGTAGCCTTTTAGCAATATTTTTACACAGTAGTATAAAATGGATAAACTCTCAAACCCCGAATTAATACGTATTGCCCATGGGGTTGCCGCTAACCTTCCTAAAAGTTCAATATTAATATTTGACCACGACCTGCGCTATGTTTTTGCAGGTGGCGAAGAGTTACAAAAACTGAACTACGACCCCGCCGAAATGGTTGGCAAAACATTGTTTGAAGTGATACCGCCCAACCGGGCTAACGCGCTTGAGGGATATTACAGGAGGGCATTAAACAAAGAAAAATTTCAAACCAAAATTGTAAGGGAAGGGCTTACCTTTTTGGTAACCTTCTCGCACCTTGAAGTGGGTGACGATAAAACCTTATATGGCTTGGTAGTTAGCCAAAACATTACCGAACTGGTTACTGCCGAAGAAGAACTTAAAGACCAAAAAGAGCTATATGAAAATGTAGTACAGGGCATATCGGCCGGTATATGGTACTGGCCTGATGTTACCAAGCAAGATGAGTGGTGGTCTGACAGGTATTACCAATTGCTGGGTTACCAATCGCACGAGATAGAAGCCACGCTAGATAATTTTGCAGAGTTGATACACCCCGACGACCGCGCCGCCGCCTTTGATATACAGAAAAAACACTTTTTAGACGAAAATACCTTTTATATAGAATACAGGGTAAAAACCAAAGACAGAGGCTACTGTTGGTTTTTAGGCACGGGCAAGGTTATAACCGACGAGGCCGGCAAAGCCAAAAGCATGGTAGGGTCTATAATTGATATTAATGACCGCAAACAGGCAGAGTATGAGTTGATAGAGGCCGAGATGAAGTTAACCTCTATGTTCAACAACTCCTTTCAGTTGATTAGTTTGTTTGATGCTGAAGGGCGCATGGTAGAATCGAACTACATAGCGCAGGAATATTTTGGAGAAAGCATTAACAACTTGCGCGGGCAGTATTTGTGGGATATTGGCAGCAGCATGATGACCGAAGGTGTTAGGGAAAAGCAAATAGAAGCCGTTAACGAAGCGCTTAAAGGAAATGCATCGCGCCTTGAACTGCGCTACGACACGCCCAACGGGGTTACCTATCAGGATTTTTCTATCAAACCCATATTAAATGTAGAGGGTAAAGTAGCCTATTTAATAGCTGAATTGCGTGACATTACCGATATGGTAGTGGCCCGAAAAAACCTGGAGGAACAAAAATTCCAGCTAGAGAATTTTGCCTACATCACATCGCACAACCTGCGCGCAC
>JANOCJ010000231.1:0-2245 GCA_031412115.1 Flavobacteriales bacterium | reverse complement strand
GCTGGTGCGCCGCTACGCGCGCGTTCTTGCCTACAGGGGCGCGCTGGCATATCCCAACCCTTTTTGTGGCTTGCGGCTGCAAAAAACGAACAGCATGGCGTGCGGGTTTCTTCCAGATTTAGGGCTAAAATTAGCCCTAAAAACCCATAAACGTAACAATATCAATATTTTGCAAATTTATATTAGAAATATAAACTTATCTGATATGGTTTTCAAACTCAAAAACTTTTTTATAAAGGGTTACAGAGTATATATGCCCCTGTATATATAGTGTTTTCAATGGGTGTATATAAAAATAGTTCTGTAATGCCCTAAAATAAAGGCTTTCAGACTTGACAAATATATTTTTTCGTTGTATATTTATACTATAATAAATCACTGATTAACAAACACTTAAACAAAAAAAACACAATGAAAACAACAACACAAACCCCACCCAAAGCCAATGGCAACGCCACTAAGCCCACCGACACCAAAGAAGGTATTAAGGTAGCCGCCACAACTTTAAATGTTGAAAAGCGCGAAAATGAAACAAAACCAATTAGCGAACTTATTGACCGCATTCGCAAAAAAAACAAATTGGTAAACGACCTGCAAACAACGGCAACCCGCCGAGAAGCTTTGGCACTTTTAGCCAGCGGGGAGCGAGGTGAAAAACTAACTATTACTGTTGGTGTAGAAGATAGCCACAGGGGCGAATTGGTTTTTACTAATCCTGACGTTTTAGATTACATTATTTCAATGCTTATTGAGAAATCAAAAGAGGTTGAAACTGATATTGTAAATCAAATTCGTGAATTAGAAAAGTAAAATAAGCAAAAAGCCCCTCAACATCTTGGCGGACACGAGGGGCTTTTTAAAACGCATCATTAAATAAATAAATTATCAATGACAGCAGCAAAGATACAGAAAACCGCGCACGTTCAATACACTTTCAATAAGTCAAAGCGCGTTGGCAAACCTGCCAAATTCACCCACACCCCCAAAATTCAGCTTACGGGAAACTGGCTTAAAAAATTAGGCTTTCAAATTGGGGACACCCTTACCATTATTGCAACTGATAGTATTATAAACATTGTAAAATCAAATAAATAAATCAACATGGAAACTCAAAATTCAAATCAGCCAAACAACACATTAATTATTTGGAAAGGTGAAGTAATAGACAAAACCGAAAAAGCTGTAAGGGTTACAATCCCTGTAAAGTGCAAAGGCAAACGCCGCCTCGTTACCTTGCTAACTTGGTTACCGCTTAGCGTTGTTGCTATAGATGGAAATCAAATCAGCTTACCACTTTGGAAAGCGTTAGATAGTGTATACTATTTAATGCCTCAGGGTGCGGAGATAATAAACTACACTAAAGAGGAGCAAGAAGCGGAGAAAAGCGAAGCAGAGGCTTAAAACAAGGCTTGTAGCCAATACCACGACACCCCCGCAGGGTGTGCCGTGGCTACTTTCTTACCCTTGCACCCTAAGAAAGTAGCAAAGAATACCCACCCAAATATTATTTGCACCCGGCACTTACCCGCTTCACCTGGGTAAACTGACCGGATATTTTGTTATACCTCT
The DNA here is from genome assembly GCA_031412115.1 of Flavobacteriales bacterium. GTDB lineage: Bacteria > Bacteroidota > Bacteroidia > CAMBQF01 > CAMBQF01 > CAMBQF01. Next base: position 676 of record JANOCJ010000231.1, on the reverse strand, counting down.
TGTCCTTTAGCCCCTAAGCCCACTACTGCAAATTTGCTACTGTGAAAGACAGGCAAGTTATAAAGCGCCACCGTATGCTAAAGGCCATGCGGTTAAAGAAGCCGGGCAACGTGCCCATTCTGTTCGACATCATGTTTATTAAACTTTCCGATGGTGCGGAAACGCCACTAACCCAGTGCGTTTTAACGTCATACGATTGGCGCAAGCGCACAATCACATTACTAACGCCCGACCGTGACAGTCCGCGCACCATACACACTTGTACCATCGTCCTATTTAACCAAATCGAAGTAATGCTATGAGCGATAACCTATTTACTGGCAGCATAAAAATAATTGACGGTAAAACCGGCATTGTATTTCAAAATTCAGGCTCTGCATTATTTGCTGAAAAACCTGCTGGAACGCCCAAAGAAATTACCGTTGGCAGCAAAAAAAATAAACGCAAGGTTGTACCGTGGGGGGAGGCTAACAAGTTGCCTAATGAGGTAATGGATAAAATTGATAAGTCCGGTGTTATATCAACCAACATCAGCTTTTTGCGTGATATACTTGTAGGAGAGGGAACCGTAATGCCGGTTAAAATAACCTACAAAAATGGTAGCCGTGTTGTTGAGCCTTACGACCATCAGGAGGCGAAAGAGTTTTTTGACAACAATGATATTTTAGACTACCTG
>JANOCJ010000230.1:0-2194 GCA_031412115.1 Flavobacteriales bacterium | reverse complement strand
CCCGCTTCGCGGTACTCCCCCTACTTTAGGGGGAGAGTTGCTTACACCAGTCGGGGTGTGTAAAAGCAGGGCGAAAGCGATTTTTCGTTTTTCATTTTTCATTTTTAGTTCATTGCTGCTTTTGGCAACAATGCCCGGTTGCACCAAAGACGAAACCAACTACGGGGTAAACAACGAGAACCTGCTGCCACCCGGTGCAGGAAAGACTAAAATTAAAAGCAACGAGCAGTACGTATCTATCCTCTACGCCAACTTTTTTCAAACCGCTTTATCGGCCAACAGGCTGTACGATATAAGCAAGTGCATAGAGTCGATAGGCGATAAAGACGTGGCAAAAGAGGTTATCATATCAAACTTTATGAATAAGCCCGATGTGCAAATACCTGCCGACACTACTATGCGCAATGATGTGCCCACATTTGTAACCAATACCTACAACCGCTTTTTGGTACGCAACCCCACCGAAGCCGAAAAAACATGGTTTACCAACTACATAAACGCCAACCCCAACGTAACACCCGAACTGGTATACTTCTCATTTGCCCTGTGCGATGAGTATCAATATTATTAGTTGGCAGTTCGCAGTTGGCGGTTGTCAGTAACTATTTAGTTCGCAGTTCACGGTTGACAGAAAATTAATATAAAATATTGGTGAATAAGCAGCAAATGCGAACCGCCAACTAATAACTAACACTGGCGCAAGCACTGTAAACTGCGAACCGCCAACAGACAACTAAAATGAAGAGAAGTACATTTATAAAAACCGTAGGTGCAGCCGGCTTGGGCGCTATAGCCGCACCTTATATACTGCCCACCGGCCGCTTATTTGCCGCCAGCGGCAACCAAATGGCACAGCACGTGGTGTTTGTACTTTTTGCGGGCGGTGTGCGCCAGCAAGAGAGTGTTTTGCAGCGCTACCTTGATGATAGCCAAGGCCTGCCCTATGCCGGCAACATTATGTACAACATGCTAAATGGTGGCGCCCCAAGCAACAAAATAGTGTATGGTACGGACGAGCCTAACAACCAAAACCAACCCATACAGCGCATATTACAGCAAACACTGCAATCGCAAGGCACGCTGTTTCAAGAGATGCGGTGCAGCACCACCGGCCACTTTGCAGGCTTAAATGAGCTGTTGCAAGGCAGCGTAACCACTACGCAGGGCCTTAAGCAAAAGCCAGCCAACCCTACCATTTTTGAATATGTGCGCAAGCACATGGGCGTACCCGCCAGCAAAACATGGTTTGTAGGCAACACCATAAACAACTCTATACCGCTGCTTAACTATAGCGAGCACCCCAACTACGGCGCTAAATATGGCGCTAACTTTTTTGCCCCGCTTACCACCTTTGGTGCCGATGGGCAGGAGTACCTTGCCGATGCTAAAATTTACCATCCTACAGACCAGCTATCGCCAATGTACCAGATGAAATATTTTTTAGACAATAGCTACGAAAACATTGTAAACCCTTTGCCTAACCTGGGCAACACCGAAGCCGAGAAGCAGGACATTAAGGAGTTTATGAAGCAGATGTTTATTAAAACCCAAAACGGTACCATTGCCCAACCGCCCGTTACTGATAATGGCGATCTTGCCACTGTGGGCTATGCCTGCGAGGTAATGAAGTGGTTTAAACCAACCGTAACCGTTATTAATTTAAATAATGTTGACGGTTGCCATGCCGACTTTACCGGCTACCTAAAAGCCCTGCACAGGGCCGACCATGCCGTGGGCCATTTGTGGAACTTTATACAAACCCAAATACCCGAAATGGCGGGCAACACCGTGTTTATGGCTGCGCCAGAATGTGGCCGAAACCTAAACCACAACCCCGTAAAAGATTATAACGAATGGTATGCTTACGACCATAGCGACAACAACGCCCAGCGCGTATTTGGTATGATGGCCGGGCCGGGCGTACAATCAAATTTGGTAGTAGGCAGCGAGAGCAACCCCGTTGGCGAAATACACGATTGTGTACTTACCGTTGGCGAAATACTGGGCATAAAAAGCGACATACAAAGCGCCGGGCTGGTATCGGGCAGCAGCCTTTCGTTGTTTGATAGGATATAATTAGTGGGTAGTGTGTAGTGGATAGTGTTTAGCAAATTGATAAAACTTAATGCAAAATTTATAATGCAGAATGCAAAATTAAATAGCCGCGAAAATATCCCCCTCTTGAGGGGGTGTC
>JANOCJ010000229.1:0-3512 GCA_031412115.1 Flavobacteriales bacterium | reverse complement strand
GGAAAGCCCACAATCACATCAACCCCAATACAGCAATCGGGCATTAGTTCTTTAATCAGCGCAATGCGGCTGGCATACAGTTCACGCTCGTACCTGCGGCGCATAGCCTTTAGTATTGTATTAGAGCCCGACTGTAAGGGTATATGAAAATGCGGAACAAACTTGGTGCTTTGGGCCACAAAACGGATAATTTCATCCGTCAGCAAATTAGGTTCGATAGATGAAATGCGGAAACGTTCAATGCCTTCAACTTGCTCAAGTTCCTGCACTAATTGATAAAAAGTCTCATCAGTTCCTTTGCCAAAATCGCCAATGTTTACGCCTGTTAGCACTACTTCTTTAACGCCTTTGGCAGCAATTTCATTCGCCATTTTTACCACGTTGCTAATGGTATCGCTGCGGCTACGGCCACGGGCTAATGGTATGGTACAAAACGAACAGAAATAATCGCACCCATCTTGCACCTTTAAAAAGGTACGGGTACGGTCGGCAGCTGAATAGGCTGAATTATAATTTTTTACGTCTTTAATCTCGCAGGCATGCACAACGGCAGCCTCGCGCTTTTCAAAGGCTTCTAAATAGCTAACTAAGTTAAATTTCTCTGATGCTCCTAGTACAATATCAACGCCGGGAATGCTCGCAATTTCTTGCGGTTTAAGCTGGGCATAACAGCCAATAACAGCTACAAACGCTTTGGGGTTGTTGCGCAGGGCACGATTAACAATGCTGCGGCATTTTTTATCGGCTTGGTCGGTAACGGAGCAAGTGTTAATGACATATACATCGGCAGGCTGCTCAAATTCTACACGGGCAAAGCCTTCATCCTGAAACTGCCGCACAATGGTGGAAGTTTCAGAAAAATTAAGCTTACAACCTAAGGTGTAAAACGCTACTTTTTTTTCTGCCGTTTGCATAAGGAGCGCGAATTTACGAAAAAGTGGCGATTGGTGAGTGGTTAGTGGCGAGTTTTTGTAGGCTTAGCGCTATAACCTAGTAGCTAACACTTAAAACCTAGCACCTAAAAATATTACTGCACCACTATAGTAACCTTTTGGGTAGTATGGGCTGAAAAGTACCCCAGCGCACCATCAGTTATATTTGATACCGGGTTTGATGGGGTTGTGCCACCGCCGGGGCCATTACCCGATACGGCAGATAGTGAAAACAAATAATCGTAGTTGGCTTTATCAATATTTTGCATTTCAACAATAACGGTATCGCCCTGCTTAATATCAAAATCCTGGCTTATTATGGGGCGGGTATTTATTGCGCCGTTATTTACATTATCGTTATACACAACAATACTATTATCGCGCTGGCCATTTAAATACTGTATAAAGCGGTAGTTATTGCCAAAGGCCCCAGGGTCGGTATATTTTGGGGTGATAATAAAATTAGTGCTGCCTTGCCCCGGGGGCGAGAATAGGCTTTCATTGGCTGCTAAACTATCTAAACTTACCGGTATAGGCATAGTACTGGTAGATGTAAATGTTTTGCCATTGTAAACAACCGTTAGCGTATAGGTATTGCCCGGTGTGCCTGCTAAAGTATTGGTAGCATATAGGCCGGGTTGAGTTTCAGTTAATACTTCATTTGCCCCATTATTATCGGTAATAGTAACGGTTGCCCCGCTAATAGTAGGAAAGTTATTTGCATCGCTAAAATTTACCGATTTTGATAATTTTATAAAGTAGGGGCCGGGTTGGTTGGTTATTGAGCCTTCAATAATTACTTGCGGGTCAGACGAGTTTAAGTCAATATCAATCTCATCCGTACAGGCTGTAAATAGTAAAAGCGTACTTACTATTAATGCTATATATTTCATTTTTTGCGGATATTAAACGTTAGAATTTGAAATTGTAGGTTACACTGGGCACCCAACGGAAAAGCGATGTTCTAACAGCCCGTGTGCGGCTGGCATCGTTAGGGTCGTCTTCAAAAGTAATGGTGTAAGCGTTTTTGCGCCCATATACGTTGTAAAGGCTAAAATTCCACGAGCTTTGAAAACGGCCTGTGCGTTTACTCTCGTAAGTAGCGCTAAAGTCTAACCTATGGTATGCAGGCATACGGTAGCCGTTGCGCCCGGTATAATAATAAACGGTGTTACCCTCTAAACTATATTTGCCACTGGGAAAAGTAACGGCATTGCCGGTATAGTATACAAACACGGCCGATAGCGACCATTTAGGGCTTACCTGATAAATACCTACTACGGATACATCGTGCGTGCGGTCTTGCTTGGCGGCATACCAATCGCCATTGTTTATTCCACCTATTTGGCGCTCCGTGCGCGATAGGGTGTAGCTAATCCAGCCGGTAAACTTGCCTTGTTTCTTTTTAAGCAAAACCTCTAAACCATAAGCCCTGCCTTTGCCATAAAGCAATTCGCTCTCTACATCGGGTACGGTGTTAATGTCTGCCCCGTTTTTATAATCTACCTGGTTTTGCATCCATTTGTAGTACGTTTCAACACTAAATTCATATCTATTATCGGCAAAATTTCTAAAATAGCCCAGTGCCGCTTGGTCGCTTATTTCGGGCTTAATATTATAGCTATTGCCAATCCACTGGTCGGTAGGGCTTGTGCTGGTAGAGTTGCTAAGCAAGTGCAAGTTTTGTGTATTGCGGGCATAGGCCAATTTTATGCTGCTTTTTTCATTTATGCGGTAACCAACAGATAGCCTTGGTTCAAACAAAACATAGGTTTTACCTATTGTGCCTTTAGCTAATACTACACTATCTGTTTTTATATTGTTGTTGTAAATATTATAGGTATCGCCCCCTATTATGCTGTATGATGATATGCGCAAACCATAATCTATAGTTAGTTTTTCAGTAGCGCTAAAGGTATTGTTGGCATAAATGGCATTTTCCCAACCGTCGCGGTTAGCCTTATCTTGCCCTATGCCATTATCGCCTTCAAACCTGCTGGGGGTAAGCGTATGGTAAATAGAGTTTACCCCAAAACGCCACGAGTTGCGGGCGTTAGGATAGTATTGAAACTCTTGCTTTACGTTCCAGTCGCGTATTTTTGAGTTGATGTTAAACGTAGTGCCTGCCCCGCTAAGCTGTATATTGTAATTATAGTTGCTGTATATAAAAGAGGTGTTGGAGAATAGTTTAGGGCTAATAATACTGTTCCAACGTAGTGTACCTGTTGTATTGCCCCAGTTTATACCAAAAACATCGCCCAAGCCTAATTTATCACGCCCAAAATACCCCGATAAAAAAATGCGGTTTTTATCATTAATACGGTAGTTGGCTTTAGCGTTAAGGTCGTAAAAATACAGTATGTTATCTTTAAACTGCTCGGTAGCTTTTAAAAATACATCGGCATAGGTGCGGCGGCCGGTAATTATAAACGATGATTTATCTTTTTGTATAGGCCCCTCAACACTTAGGCGGCTGCTAATAAGGCCAATACCTCCCGCTACATTGTATTTTTTATCATTGCCCTCTTTCATCCTTACATCTAAAACCGATGCCAAACGCCCGCCGTATTGGGCAGGAGC
>JANOCJ010000228.1:0-2435 GCA_031412115.1 Flavobacteriales bacterium | reverse complement strand
TTTGTTGAAACAGGTGCTTACAAAACTCCCTCGATTGAGGATTCTTCAAAAACATTTACCCCAATATCAACAGCTCCGGTGCAGCCACAGCCTCCCGCACCCGGACATTAATACATGGCAGCAGAGTTTATCCTTATTCACCCTAAAAACCCACCCGAGCGAGATATTGCCCGCGTGGTGGAGGTACTGCGCAACGGTGGCGTAGTTATTTACCCTACCGATTCGGTATACGGTATTGGTTGCGATATTACCAAAAGCCGCGCCGTTGAGAAAATTGCCCACTTTAAAGGCGTGAAGGTGGAGAAGGCTAACTTCTCATTTATTTTTAGCGATATGTCGCACATTGCAGAGTATACCGCGCCGCTAAACAAAGAGATTTTTAAACTGCTGAAACACAATTTGCCCGGCCCATTTACCTTTATTTTAGAAGCCGATAACAACGTACCCAAACTGTTTAAAAACAACAAGCGCACCGTTGGTATACGTATACCCGATAATAACATACCGCGCGCTATTGTTGAGGCGTTGGGCAACCCCATACTTACCACATCACTCCACGACGAAGATGAGGTGCTGGACTATACCACCGACCCCGAACTGATATACGAACGCTTTAAAAACTGGGCCGATTTAATCATTGACGGTGGCCCGGGCAACAACGTTCCTAGTACCATTGTAGACTGCACCAGCGGCCAGCCGGAGATTATCCGCCAGGGCATTGGGGAGCTGCAGTAAACTAAAAACTAAAAGCGATAAACTAAAAGTTAATTTGTAGTCGTCTTTGCGAGGAGCGTAGCGACGAAGCAAACTCTTTAAACCCACAATATGCCTAAAGTTATTTTAAACGGTTGGAATGAAGGTGCGCTGAAAATTTCAATGACACATTTGCAACAAGAAATGCTTGGGCTTGGTTTAAAACAAGCAAAGCATAATGTTGATAGTGTAATGGAAGGGCAAACCATTGTGCTGGAGGTTGCAGATAATGCTACTGCTGATGCTTTTGTGAAGAGAGCATTAAACTTGGGCTTTAATTGCGAAATTGTACCGGAATAGTTTCATGCTTTGTAAGGCATAAAAGATACCGCCGCAAGCGCTGGAATAACGATTAACTTTTTTACACGCCACTCTCCACAAGCCACCTTAAAGAGTTTGCTTCGCTTCGCTCGCAATGACGTTTACGCATTTGCGCACATTTCGACCAGCTCAATGTGACGAAAGGATACACTCGCAAAGACGTTCTCGCCACACGCCACTATCCACTCGCCACTTTACTAAAAACTAGGAACTAAAACTACCCAATAACCTTTGGCGACCGGAAGTAATCCGAATCGGCTTTGGGGGCATTTTTAAGGGCTTCGGCATGGGTAATTTCTGTTTTAGCCACATCGGGGCGCAATACATTTACTTCATCGCTCATATAAATAAGCGGTTCAACCCCTTCGGTATCAAGCTCGTTCAGCTTCTCCATAAAGGTGAGAATCTTATTCATATCGCCCATCATTTTTTCTTTGCCGGCCTCGTCAAATTCAATGCGGGCAAGGTGTGCAATATGGTCTACAGTGGTTTTATCTATTTTCATCGTTCTAAACCTTGTTCAATAGTTTGGTACACTTGTGTGCGTAGGGCATTAATATTATCATCTGTCATACCTGCCGTTTCAATAGGCTTGTGCACAATAATGCGTGCAAGGCCAAGGGTTCCCAGTCGGTCGCTCTTTCTATAATCGGGCATAATGCGGTAGTTGTTTGCAAAGGTAATGGGTATGATTGGAACTTGCGCATCTATAGCCAATTTAAAGGCCCCGTTTTTAAACGGCAACATGTTGGGTGCACTTGGCGATATTGTCCCTTCAGGAAAAACAAATATGCTGATACCCTCTTTAAGGTCGGCCTCGGCACGCTCTAGCGAACGGCTGGCTTTTATGCCATTGTCCCTATCAATAGGTATGTGCATAGTGCGAAACAGCAGCCCGAAAAAGGGGGCTTCGGCATGCTCTTTTTTAGCCAAAAAATGAAAGTGGAACGGCCAAAAGCAAAAGGGAAAAATAATATCTAAGTACGATGAATGGTTGCAACATACCACGTAGGCTTTGCCGCGTTCGGGCTTAAAATGCCAGGTGGTGGTAAAGGGTATACCGCCAAACAGTAAAATAACACTGCCCCAAAAGCGTTGTATAGCAAGCGCTGCGCGCAGGCTGCGTGCTACAAAAAGGCTAAAGTACAAGGCAGGCAATAGTATGGCAAACAGTAAGAAGAACACTGTAACCAACCATACTTTCCATAGTGTAGCAAGAATTGTTCTCACGGCGCAAAAGTAGTCTTTTTTAGGGGATAAGATTAGATAACAGCGAACAATGACCAGTGAACAATGCAGCGAGAGAGCAATGAATAGAAAAATTACTGTTCACTGTTATCTGTTACCTGTTCACTGACCCC
>JANOCJ010000227.1:0-4504 GCA_031412115.1 Flavobacteriales bacterium | reverse complement strand
ATTTAATATCCAGCACACTCGACATTTTATCGCCATAGCGGGCCTCGAAACCACCGGCCGAGAAGTTGATAGACGAAACCATGTCGGGATTTACAAAGCTTAACCCCTCTTGCTGGCCACTACGCACCAAAAACGGGCGGTACACTTCAATATCGTTTACATAAGTTAAGTTCTCGTCGTAGTTGCCGCCGCGCACAGAGTATTGTGACGAAAGCTCGTTGTTAGATACTACGCCCGCAAGGGTTTTTATCATACCCTCAATGCCGCCCGATGTGGTAACAAAATAGGGAATGTATTTAACGTCGATAGAAACAGTACCATCACCTACCTTTTCACCCGAAACTACAACAGTTCCAATTTCACTGGGCTTAAGTTTTACTGATAGAAAAACGGTTTCTCCTGCACCCAAATTCCTTTTTACAACAACCGGCAAATAGCTTTGGTAGGTAATACGTATAGCAACATTCTGGCCTTGCGGTACAGAGCATGAGAATGTACCATCAAGCGTGGTTATGGCTTGTGGTTTATCATTAATATAAATACCTGCACCGGGAATAGGGCTGCCGGTTTCATCAACCACCTTGCCTGTAACAGTAGCATTTTGGGCCATAGCAATAGCCGAAACAAACAAGAATACTATTAGCAGAAGGGAGCGTAATGACATACAGGGCGCAAATATAGGGTCTTAAACGTATTGTAGGTTTAATTATTGCTTGGAAAAGTGACGAGTGGCGTGTGGCGAGGTATTTTATATTCATCACAATTACAAAAAACAATGGTTGCACGCCACTAGCCACAAGCCACTAATCACTATTTTTGTCCCATGTTAAGCGGCGAACAACTGAGGGATTTTTTGGATGAAAAGTATGCGCTGTACAACCGCCCTGATTTTATAGCGAGCGACCCTGTTAGCATTCCGCACCTGTTTACCCAAAAGGAGGATATTGAAATTGCAGGATTTTTAGCCGCTACCATTGCCTGGGGAAACCGCAAAAGCATCATTACCAACGCTAACCGCCTAATGCTGATGATGGACAATGCCCCGCATGATTTTGTTATCAACGCAAAGGCCGCCGACCTAAAACCCTTTAACCAATTTGTACACCGCACATTTAATGGTGTTGATACTGTTTTCTTTTTGCAATCGTTAAAAAACATCTACCAAAAACATGGCGGGTTAGAGCAGGTTTTTACCAAAGGTATTAAGCAAGATGATATTGATGTAGCTAATGCCATTGGGCATTTTAGGGAAGTATTCTTCAGCATAAAACACCCCGAACGTACGGGCAAGCATGTATCAAACCCTATAGCGGGTTCGTCGGCCAAGCGGCTGTGCATGTACCTGCGGTGGATGGTGCGCAAAGATGAATATGGTGTTGATTTTGGTTTGTGGAAAGACATCTCTCCTGCCCTACTCTCAATGCCGTTGGATGTGCACACTGGTAACATCAGTCGCAAACTGGGGCTATTGCAACGCAGCCAAAACGATTGGAAAGCGGTAACTGAACTAACCAACAACCTGAAAGCGTTAGACCCTACTGACCCTGTTAAATACGATTTTGCCCTGTTTGGCTTGGGAGTATTTGAGAAGTTTTAATTTGCTGAGCATTGTTTGGTATTTAATTAAGTATTAGATACATTTACGTAGCTATCTTATCTAATACACCACATGAAAAACCGTTTACTAACTGTTTCTATTTGTCTACTTTCATTTTTTATTCAAGCCCAAAACCTTGCATTAAACATGTATGCCGATACGTTGCATACACCATTTATATATGGTGTAGCATCGGGCGACCCTACTACAACTACCATACAGCTATGGACCTACGTAGAGCCCACAGTTGTTGGGCAAGATGTTACCTGGCTGGTAGCTACCGATAGCCTTTTTATCAATGTGGTAGCCAGCGGAACAGTAACTACAACTGCTGACAATGGATATACCGCAAAGCCGGTTGCTACAGGCCTACAGCCCAACACCAATTATTACTACCGTTTTTATGCCCCCGGCAATTCACTTTCGGTTACAGGCCGCACGCATACAGCGCCAACCAATCCAAACCAGCCGGTAAAATTTGGCATAGCATCATGCTCCAGTATATTTTCCGGCTATTTTAATGCCTATCGCCAAATGGCACGCGACAGTTCTATAGACCTTATCATCCATCTTGGCGATTATATTTATGATTTTGTTGACGAAGATGAGCAGATACGTATTACATCGCCATTTCCTAATTCGCCAAATAACTTAAATGAATGGCGCGATAGGCAAATGTATTATTTGCTAGACCCTGACTTGCGCTTGGCGCGCCAAATGCACCCTTGGGCACAAACCTGGGATAACCACGATTTTGAATCAAACAATTCTGTTGGCACCCGCGCATTTTTTGAGTTTACGCCCATAACCCAACCGCTACCCAATGATAGTACCCGCATCTACCGCAAAATAAGCTACGGTGTTACCGATATATTTTTAATTGACCTGATGAGCTACCGAAACGATGACGAAATTTCGCCCGGCAATAATAGCTCGTTAGGGATTGAACAGTTTGCATGGCTTATGCAAGGGCTTGCGGCATCAACCGCTAAATGGAAAATAGTAGGGTCGCCAAAAATGATGACCCAATGGAGCATTGCCGGGCTTGAGCAGGTAATTGGCAGCAGCTCGCCGGTATTGTTTACCAGCTCGTGGGATGGTTTTCCGGCTGAAAGGGAGGCCTTTTTAACCTATATCGATTCTGCCCAAATAGATAATGTGGTAGTGCTTTCCGGCGATTCGCATTTTTCGCAATCGGCCGATTTACCTTTAGACCCAAACAACAGCAGTGCATATAACCCAACTACCGGCGCAGGCTCAATTGCTGTTGAGTATTTGCCCACCAGCATTAGCCGTGGCAACTTTGACGAAATGGGTTATTCGCCCTCGTTAGCCGATTTTATTATTGGTTTAATAAATACCAACAACCCCAACCATATTTATACCGAACTTATTCAGCATGGCTACGGGTTGCTAAATGTAGGCGCCGACAGCGCCGTTGCCGACTATGTTTATTGCCCTATTTTAGAATTATCGGACGATACCGCAATGGCCGGAAGGTTGGTTGTATTGGATGGAGAAAACCATTGGAAAAGATATACCAATACCCCAGTTGGAATAACAGATAATTTAGTAGAAAAAATTATTGTTTACCCTAACCCTGCCAACAATGCGCTTTGGGTGCAAATGCCAAAAAACATAAACTATACTTTGTTAGAGGTATATGACAATGTAGGGCGCAGGGTATCAAGCCAAACAATAACTGATAATATTGAGAAGGTAGACTTGAGTAACCTAAGTGCGGGTATTTATTCATTAGTAATTTACAAGCAGGGAAATACACCTGTTAGGGCAAGGTTTGTAAAGGAGTAACGAAGAGAATAGAGTCTTGGGGCTAGTTCTTTTTGGCCTTTAATGATTTTGTCAGACCTGTAAGCATTTTCTAAAAATGCTAAAAAGTATTAAAACATTAACTGTTTGCGATTTTTCCTTCTTTTAGTTCAAATGTTTGTTTATTAATTTCCATTTTACCTTTCTTATTAATAAAATTATATTCATGCTTATTTAGTAATTCTTCAATAACTGATATTTGGTCTTGAGATAATTTCAATCCATAATAAATTTCACGTAATTCAGACTTTTCAAAGCCTATAAATCCATTTCTATCAACATAAACTCTTCTTACTTCTTCTTCATAATGCCAAATACTTGATTTTGTAAATAGCCAATTGTATATAGATATAATTGTTTCTTTAAAATAATTTACTGGTTCTATTCTATCTGAATATCTCATATTAAATTGAAGCATATTATTACCATTGGTATTAGTAAATAAAAAGCCTAGGCAGACACCAGAATGCTTATTAGCATAATGGCTCCACATTAATGTTTTCATATATGATTTTGAAAAACAGGATATCCCAAACTTAGACTTCGCTTCTTCTAATGCTACCAAAAAAGCATTTGCAAGGAACATTGGATTTGACACACTATAATGCACCATAGCATTACGTAAATTAGAGTCTGTAACTATCTCTTCATTAAATAATTCTAAAATAATATTCTCAGTTAAATCGGTATCGAACAAATCTAAAGTTAAATCAAAAGGATCATTAAATACATCAGGTGTAGAATAAAGCAAATTTTGGTTTTCTATAATTTTAATTGCTGTTTCGTAAGAAACATATTTATACAAAATCCCATCATTAGTATTATGGGGATTTAATCCCATATTACTTAACTTTTTCCAGCCGTCAGGGTTTAAATCAGGAATTTTCAAATTAAATTCCATAAAAAATATTTTATTCTCCTATATAATTAAACGGCGTAATGGCTTTTAACTCCGTTTTTATTTCTGCTGAAACAGCTAACCCATCAATAAAAGCATGCATGCTTTGCTGCGTTATCTTATCGTTGGTGCGGGTAAGCGCTTTTAGTGCTTCGTAGGGTTTGGGGTATCCCTCACGG
>JANOCJ010000226.1:0-17602 GCA_031412115.1 Flavobacteriales bacterium | reverse complement strand
CTATACAAATCTAATGTATAATCGGTAAACAACCATAGTCGCTTTCGCATATGTAGGTCTAAAAAATAACCTGACATGTACTCATAGCGAGAGTCTACATATCCTGCCGTTACCCCATGATAAATATCAACCGGCGCAAAGGTTTTCTTAGCAGGTTCAGGTGTTTGGGCTTTTGCGCTAACACAGTACACAACCGCTAACAGGCAAACAATCAGCTTTTTCATTTCGGGTTTTTGGTAAATATATTTACTAACGACGATATAGCTGACAATATTGTTACAGCATCCGATATTTTCACCGTGTTAACCTCACCCCGTCTGCGCTTTCAGCGCATCCACCCCTCTCCATACTTATGGAGTGGGTAATGAATCACGCCACAGGCGTGAGAAAGGGGAGAGGTAAACGGGTATATTTGCACCGTGAAAAAGTATTTAGAATACCAGCTTATTGATTTTGGGCACTACCATCTTACGGTGTACCACGTCATTTTTTTGGCGCTGGTATTTTTGGCGGTGCGCATTGTGCTATCACTTATAAACCGCGTGCTTAAGCGCGAAATGAACCGTGGCCGTATAGATACCGGCAGCCGCTACGCCATTTATCAAATTGTAAAATACATTGTTTTTGTATTGGGTTTTACGGTGGGGTTAGAGAGTATTGGCATAGACGTAAGCATACTTATTGCCGGCTCGGCAGCCCTTTTGGTGGGCATTGGCTTAGGCTTGCAGCAGGTGTTTTTCGATTTAATTTCGGGCATCATCATCCTGTTTGAACGTACCATAAAAGTTGACGATGTTATTGAGGTTGGAGGCCGCACGGGTAGGGTAGTGGAGATTGGCATCCGCACATCAAAAATTATTACGGCCGAGAAGGTGATGTACATTATTCCCAACTCGAAATTTTTGAACGATGCTGTTGTTAACTGGACGCACGATAACCGCAAAGCGGCTGAGTTTAACATTAAGCTAAGCGTTGCCTATGGCAGCAACATGGAGTTAGTGGGCCAGTTGCTGAAAGATATTGCCAATGCCCACCCGCAGGTAGATAAAAAACCGGCACCCGAGTTTAGGCTGGTTGACTTTGGCGACAATGCGCTGATAGTAGAACTGGAGTTTTTTAGCATGGAGAGGATGAAGATAGACGATGTAAAAAGCGACATTAGGTTTGAAATAGAAAAGGCCTTTAGGCAACACAATATTAAAATACCATACCCGCAACGCGAGGTATATAACGCTATAAATTAGAGAAGATGGATTTGTTTGAAAACAGTAACCGTACCGAGCTTTCGGAGATGGGTGAGTTTGGCCTGATTGACCATATTACCAAAAACATAAAACTACACAATACTGAAACCCTAAAAGGCGTTGGCGACGATGCTGCGGTATTGGACAGCGGCGATAATGTTACGCTAATAAGCACCGATATGTTGTGCGAAGGCGTACACTTCGACCTTAGTTATATGCCACTGAAACACTTGGGTTACAAGGCAGTGGTAGTCAATCTGTCGGACATTGCAGCAATGAACGGGCAGCCCAAACAAATATTGGTGAGCATGGCTTTGTCAAGCCGGTTTTCGTTAGAGGCCGTGGAGGAATTATACCAAGGCATATTGCTTGCTTGCGACCAATATAAGGTTGATTTGGTGGGTGGCGATACTACATCGTCAAACGCCGGATTGATATTAAGCATAACCGCTACCGGCGTTGCTAAAAAAGAAGATGTAGTATACCGCAACGGCGCAAGCGTTACCGATTTAATTTGTGTTAGCGGCGACCTTGGCGCTGCTTATTTAGGCTTGCAGATATTGGAGCGCGAGAAACGCATCTTTCTTGAAAACCCTGGCATACAGCCCGATTTGGAAGGCTTTGATTACATACTGGAACGTCAGCTAAAACCCGAAGCAAGGGTTGATATTCCTAAGTTGCTGAAGGAACTTGATATTAAGCCAACAGCTATGATTGATATATCAGACGGCTTATCGTCTGAGCTATTGCACCTTTGCAAGCAATCGGATGTAGGTTGCTCTATATATGAAGACAAGCTGCCTATTGATCAGGTAACGCACGATACAGCGCGCGAGTTGAATTTAGACCCTACCACCTGCATGTTGAATGGCGGAGAGGATTACGAGCTGCTATTCACCGTTAAAATTGAAGATTTTGATAAGGTTAAGCACAACCCTAACATTAGTGTTATAGGCCATATAAACAACAAAGCCGAAGGCTGCATGCTAAACCCCGCAAACGGGCCCACAATACCGCTTACTGCCCAAGGCTGGAATAGTTTTGATAAGGAGTAGGCAGGTTATTCGTCATTGCGAGGCGTGTAACGACGAAGCACTACAAGTTTTTGTAATACAAAAACGAAGAGCTGATTATCTCTCCGATGATGCTGTAGTACAAAACCTGAAACAACGTCATTGCATAAAAAAGCCCCGACATTACTGCCGGGGCTTTTTATTATAAAATTTCAATTGGTTAGATGCGGTCTCCAATGTTAACGTAGTCGCGCTCGTTTTCACCAACATAAATTTGGCGTGGGCGGCCAATAGGCTCACCGTTGGCAATCATCTCTTTCCATTGGGCAATCCAGCCCGGAAGGCGGCCTAAGGCAAACATTACCGTAAACATTTCGGTAGGTATGCCAATGGCGCGGTAAATAATGCCCGAGTAAAAATCTACGTTAGGGTACAGCTTACGCTCAACAAAGTAAGGGTCTTTCAAAGCCACTTCTTCCAGCTTTTTAGCTATGTCTAAAATGTCGTCATGTATACCCAGTTTGTTAAGTAGCTGGTCGCAAGCTTGTTTAATAATTTTAGCGCGTGGGTCAAAGTTTTTGTACACACGGTGGCCAAAGCCCATTAAACGGAAGCTGTCGTTTTTGTCTTTTGCTTTCTCAACCCACTTGTCAACGTTGCCGCCGTCTTCGTGAATCATGTCAAGCATTTCAATCACCTCTTGGTTGGCACCACCGTGTAGCGGGCCCCAAAGGGCAATAGTGCCGGCTGCTAACGATGCGTATAAGTTGGCTTTTGATGAACCTACCATACGTACAGTTGATGCAGAGCAGTTTTGCTCATGGTCGGCGTGCAGGATTAATAATTTATCCAACGCGTTTACTACTACCGGATCCGGCTCATAATCTTCCGACGGGTTCGCAAACATCATGTGTAGAAAATTCTCTACATACGACAGCGAATTTTTAGGATACATTATTGGGTGTCCAATAGAGTTTTTGTATGCCCAAGCTGCAATAGTTGGGAATTTTGCCAATACGCGGTGTACCGTTAAATCAATCTCGGCATCGGTGCGTTTTGATTTGTTATTCTCAGGGTAGAAGGTAGAAAGCGAACATACTACCGACGCTACAACGCCCATTGGGTGGGCTTTTGATGGGTATGCTTCGTAAAAACGCTTCATATCTTCGTGCACCAATGTATGGCGAGATATGTCTGAGTTAAATTTCTCCAACTCAGCTTTGGTGGGCAGTTTGCCATATACCAATAAGTACGAAACCTCAGTAAAGGTCGATTTTTCGGCCAGTTGCTCAATAGGGTAGCCACGGTAGCGCAAAATACCTTCTTCGCCATCTAAAAAAGTTACAGCGCTAGTCACAGCACCTGTGTTTTTGTAGCCCGAATCGAGTGTAACGTAGCCGCTTTGGTCGCGCAGCTTGGTAATATCAATAGCGTGTTCGTTCTCTGTGCCAATAACTACCGGCAACGTGTACGTTTTGTCTTCTAACTTAAGTTCCGCTGTTAGATTTGAATTTTCTGACATGATTTTAAACCGTTAAATAGGGTTTTATAATAAGAGCGTGCAAGTTTAATCAAATATTTTGTTTTGATAACACGCTGCGGGCAAATAGTTGCGCCGTATAGGTTACTTTTGCGCTTCCGCTATGATAAAGCAATTAAAGGCCGTTATTGTTTTAACAGCCACCCTGTTATTTTTTATACCTACTGCCAATGCGCAATTGCTGAAGAGGTTTTTCGGCCCGCCCGACTCTACCGCAAAAACAAAAAAAAATAAAATACTGGCTATTCCCGTTATTAGCCGCTCGCCTGAGACGGACTGGACTTTTGGCGCCGCAGGCACCTGGCTTTTCAAAACCGCCAAAGACAGTTTGCTCCGCACATCAAACTTTCAACTTATTGGCATTTATACCTTGCGCAACCAATACGTTGGGCAGCTTGATGCCAACATTGTTTTTCCGGGAGAGAAATGGTACCTCAAATTACATGGCTCGGCATCGCGTTTCCCCGACAGGTTTTGGGGCGTTGGCAACAATATGCCCGCAAGCAATGGTGAGCGTTTCTCCTTCGACCAATACCACCTAAACCCTATGCTAATGCGCATGATAAGGCCCAAAATTTTTGCCGGGTTGGTATGCGATTTTCAGCGTTTTTATAATGTAAAATATATACCCAATGGCATATTTGACCAACAGCAACTGGCTGGCCGCAAAGGCAGTTTAATATCGGGCGCGGGGCTTATGCTTTTGTTAGACAGCCGCGATAATTTATACAACGCCTACAAAGGCTGGTATGTGCAGGTTATATCATTGTTTTATGGTAAAAAAATGGGTAGCCAATACACTTACAACCAGTTTATTTTAGATACCCGCAAATACATTAAACTGTATAAAAACCATGTGCTTGCCTTGCAGGCCTACTTTGAGTATAACGGGCCGGGCACAGCACCATTTCGCAATTTGGCGCGTATGGGCGGGCCTGAAAGGATGCGCGGGTATTACTCGGGTAGGTTTACTGATAAGGCCCATATATGCTACCAGGCAGAATACCGTTTTCCGCTGTTTTGGCGCTTTGGTGGAACGGCTTTTGCATCGTTGGGCCAGGTTGCCCCATCATTCGGAAAGATGAGTATTCAAGGGTTTAAGTATTCGTTTGGCGGAGGTTTACGCTTTGCTGCCAACAGGCTTGAGCGTATTAACTTTAGGTTTGATTACGGCTTTGTAAAGGGTGGCAGCGATTATTATTTCACTGTGGCCGAGGCTTTTTAGTGGGCCTCACCCCGGCTTTCCCTCACCCCGCCTCACTCGTAAACGAGTTCGCCGACCCTCTCCCACTGGGAGAGGGTGATGGAATCTCTATGAAATAGGGATAACAGCGGGTGAGGGAAATACTCAGCAATAAAATTTACATTTGCCACCCTACGTGAATACTAAAAGCACCATACACTTTCCGGGGTTTAACAACCTGCGTTTTTTGGCCGCATTGGTTATTTTGGTGTATCACCAAGAGTATAAAAAAAAGCTGTTGGGTTTTGAATACCATTGGGTAGACCAACTGTTTACCATTGGCGATTTAGCCGTTACGCTATTTTTTGTGCTAAGCGGTTTTCTTATTACCTACCTACTTATTGCCGAAAAAAATGCCACCAATACCATTGCAATAAAAAAATATTATATGCGCCGTATACTGCGCATTTGGCCGCTGTATTATCTCATTTTAATATTGGGCTTTTTCATACTTCCACATATAGGGTTGTTTCAGCTGCCTACTACAGGGTTGATAGATACGGGCAATTTTTTGCAGCTATTTCTCTTCTTTTTATTTTTTGCCAATATTGGTTTTTTAAAGTATGGCAATCTATCGTTTATGGACCAAACATGGTCGGTAGCGGTTGAGGAGCAATTTTACCTTATATGGCCTTTTATTATAAAATATGTTAAAAATATAGTGCCTGTTTTATGGGTAATAATTATAATTTTTGCAGGAGCGCGCGGCTGTGTAGGCGCTATGTACCAACACGGCGAAACATACCGCAAAGCATATTCATTACTGTATTATTTGCGTTTAGATAATATGGCTATTGGCGGAGTGTTTGCCTATATTTTATTTTACCAAAAAACAGATGTGCTAAACCTTATTTACAACAAATATGTACAATGGGTAAATATGCTTTTATTGGCTTTTTTATGGGCCAATAGCTATGTTATTCCCTATATACACCATTTGGCGTATGCTGTTATGTTTGGCATTGTAATACTAAATGCGGCCGCCAATGCCAAGGTTGTTTTTAAGGTAAAAAACAGGCTGGTTGATTATTTTGGTAAAATATCATACGGTATATATATGTACCATAATATTATGATTGTAGCATCGCTAAAACTATGCGCCTTTTTTTTGGGTGGCACATCAACAGCGTTTTTTATCGTGTCATATCTTGTTAGCATTTTGCTAACATTATGGGTTGCACATCTTTCTTACCAATACGTTGAGAAATACTTCCTTTCGTTCAAAAACAGGTTTGCTGTAATTAAAAGCAGCGACTAAACTGCTGGTTTACATCCAAAGAGCTCTGTTTGGTGGTGTTGCGGCGTAAAAACTTTCACGGTTTTCAAATTCTCTTACACACTAAAATGCAGGTTTCTTGTTAAAACCACTTGCAGCCCTTTAAAATCAGTATAAATATTTTTTCTAAACAATATAATATAGTTGTTGGTTTATCGTCCTTGCTTACGGAAACTTTTTTTGTATAAAATGTTTCCAGTGTTTATTTAGTTTATACTTTTGCACTGTGGAAGAAAAAGAAACAGCAATAATAGTCCAGGTACATAAAATGTTCCTTAAGTATGGTATTAAAAGCGTTACCATGGACGATATTGCCCGCGAGTTGGGCATTTCTAAAAAAACCCTTTACCAGTTTGTAAAAGATAAAAACGACTTGGTAAACAAGGCAATGGATTTTCAAATTGGGGTTGACAAACAAAAAATGGCCGATATAAAAGGTAAAAAGCTGGATGCCGTTTCTGAGTTGTTGGAGATAGCCGATTTTGTTAGCCAAACCCTTAAGTCTATTGGCACTTCGGCCATATTTGATATACAAAAATACTACCCCGAAGTATGGCGTACACACTTTGAATACCGCCGCAGCTTTGTATCGGAAGCCATTGCCGAAAATATTGCCAAAGGCATAAAAGAAGGGCACTACCGTAAAAATATGCCGGCCGATGTTATTGCTAAATTTTTTGTGGTAAAGCTTGAAAACCTGTTTGACGACCGCATTTTTCCGCCCGACCAATACGTATTGGCCGACGTTTACTTAGAATACATACGCTACCACCTAATGGGCATAGCCAGCCCCAAAGGCGCCGATTATATACAAGAAAAAATTTGCAAAAAGCCACTAAAATAATGATACGATTTAAACTAATTACCGCACTACTATTGTTATCGGGCATGGCGTGGGCCCAAACCACACCGCCCGACAAAACAGCATTTACGCTTAAAGAAGCACAAGACTATGCTGTAAACTATTCATACACTGCGCAAACATCGCGCATTGATATGGAAAAAGTATACCGCCAAATGGATGAGTTAATTGGTACAGGCATGCCCCAAATAAGCGGCTCGGTACAATACAACTACAACCTAAAACCACCGGTAGCCTTTTTTCCGGCAGCCTTTTTTGGCGGCCCCCCGGGAGAGTTTCAGGCCATTACCATATCGCCAAAACAAAACAGCACCCTTGGCTTATCGCTAAACCAGTTAATTTTAGATGGGTCGTACTTTATTGGTTTGCAGGCGGCTAAAACCTACAAAACAATATCGCGCCAGGTAAATGAAAAAGACTTGTTGGCTATTAAGGCCGACGTGGCATCTACCTACTACTCTATTTTGGTAATAGATGAAAACATTAAAGTGTTGAAGGAAAGCGTTGCCAAACTGGAAGAAACCTACAACCAAACCAAAAGCATTTACGAGCAAGGCTTTGTTGAGGAGACTGATGTTGACCAGTTAAAGCTTATCCTGTCTAACGTGCAAAACGTTATTACCACGCTAGAGCGCCAGTCGGCAATGGCTAATAAGCTATTAAAGTTTCAAATGGGTGTTGGCTTAGATAAAGCAATTACCCTAAGCGACGATTTAGCTAAAGTATTGGCCGATACGCCTACCGAAAGCCCACTTACAGCTACCGCCGGTGTTGAAAGTAATATTGACTACCAAACCCTATTAAACCAAAGCAAACTGGCTAAGCTTAACTATCACAGGATGATTGCTACATACACGCCAAGCCTGTCGGGCTTTGTAAGTTACCAATGGCAAAACTTTAGCAACAGCAACCGTTTGTTTGCCGACCAATCTAAATTCTTTGGTGTATCGGTAGCGGGCATAAGCTTACGCGTTCCCATCTTCGACGGCCTTTCAACAGTTAACCGTATTCGTTCTGCGAAATTGGATTACAAAAAAACAGAGATAGCCAAAATACAAGTAGCAGAGGGTATTAAACTGCAAACCGACCAAGCCAACATGGCGTACGCCAACGCTTTGGATACCTACAAGCAGAAAAAAGAAAGCCTTGATTTGGCTAAAAAAGTAAAAGACCGCGCCCTCATAAAATACAAGGAAGGGGTAGGCAGCAGCCTGGAAGTAACACAAACAGAAAACCAGTACCTGCAAACACAGGCCGACTACGTAGGCTCGTTACTTAACCTGTTAAATGCCAAAGTTGCCATTAACAAACTGCTTAACAATTTTTAATAAAACCGAAAAATTACCCATAGATAAACACCATTATATGAAAGCCATAAAAATATTTATCGCCGCCTCTATCCTTCTTTTAGCAGCCTGCACGCCACCCAAAACCGATTTGGAAAAGAAGAGGAAAGACCTAGCCGAAGTGAATGCTAAAATTGAAGCATTGAAAGCCGATGCCAAAGTATTGGAAAGTGAAATTGCCAAGCTTGACACCACCAAACACGGCTTAAAAAGCAAGTTTGTAAAGGTTGAAGAAGTTGCCGCCGGCGATTTTGACAACTATATTGAAGTACAAGGCGCGGTTGACTCTGACGAAAACGTGTTTGTAAACCCCGGTATGCCCGGCACTATTACCTCTATTAACGTGGTAGAAGGCCAAACCGTAACCAAAGGCCAAATATTGGCTACTACCGATGCCAACGTGGTACAAAAACAAATAAGCCAGCTTGAGGGCGCGCTTGATTTAGCTACTATAGCTTACGAAAAACAAAAGCGCCTGTGGGACCAAAAAATTGGTAGCGAAATGCAATACCTGCAAGCCAAAAACCAAAAAGAGAACTTAGAGAAACAAATTAAAACGGTTCAATCGCAATTGGATTTAAGCTATAT
Organism: Flavobacteriales bacterium; assembly: GCA_031412115.1. Classification (GTDB taxonomy): domain Bacteria; phylum Bacteroidota; class Bacteroidia; order CAMBQF01; family CAMBQF01; genus CAMBQF01. The sequence continues at coordinate 8,490 of JANOCJ010000226.1, read as the reverse complement.
CAAATCGCCAATAAACGGTGTTGTTGATGAGATAAAAATTAAAATTGGCGAGATGACAGCCCCCGGCTTTAGCGGCATACGCATTGTTAACCTAAACAACATTAAGGTTGTAGCCAAGGTGTCTGACAACTATATTTCTAAAGTTAAAAAAGGCCTTTCGGTAGTTGTGCGTTTTCCTGATATTGATTATGAAATAACCGCCCCCGTAAGCTTTGTAAGCAACGTAATTGGCACCAACCGTGCATTTAATGTGGAGGTAAAAGTGGCCAACAAAGGCGGTATGATTAAGCCTAACATGATTGCCAACCTACTTATAGCCGACCAAAAATTAAGCAACGTATTAATTATACCTGCCAACGCGGTTGAACATACCGGCACCGGCAATTACGTAATGGTTGCTGCTAACGAAGCAGGCAAATTTATTGCCCGCCGCCGCAAAGTTACCATTGGGGTAGAATACAACGGACGTGTAATAGTTACCGAAGGCGTTAGCGCCGGCGATAAGCTTGTAACCTTTGGCTTTCAGGATATTGTAGACGGACAGCCACTTACTTTTGATACCAAATAACAAAAACAGTACGCCTTGGGCTTATTTCCTGCGGCACAACATAAAAACATTTTTATTATGCAGATGGAACGCTTAAAAGAGCTACTGGTAACCAATTGGTCTATTACCAACCGGACCAGCGTTTACGTGCTCACAATACTTATTTCGCTTGCGGGTTTGTATGTGTTTAACACCATACCCAAAGAGCAGTTTCCTGATATTGTGGTGCCTACCATATCGGTAGTTACCATTTACCCCGGTGCTACGCCCGAGGATATTGAAAACCTTATTACCAAACCAATTGAAAAGCAATTGAAATCGGTATCGGGTATTAAAAAAGTAACCAGCACGTCTATCCAAGACGTGTCAATTATCACGGCCGAATTTAAAACCGACCAAAAGGTTATTGATTGTAAGAACAAGGTATCGGACGCGGTAGATAAAGCCAAGAATGATTTACCTACCGACTTAGACAATGACCCGCAGGTGCAGGAGTTCGACTTTTCGGAGTTCCCAATTATGAACATCAACCTATCGGGCGATGTGCCGTTGGACAGGCTTAAAAAGTTTGCCGAAGATTTAGAAGACCGCATTGAAACCCTGCCCGAAATTACCCGAGTAGACATTGTAGGTGGCCTTGACCGCGAAATTCAAGTAAATGTTGACCTGTATAAAATGCAGGCAGCGGGTATTACTTTTAGCGATATTGAAGGCGCTGTAGCCCGCGAAAACGTTAACATATCGGGCGGAGACCTTAGAGTAGATGAGCAACGCCGCAGCGTACGTGTTACCGGCCAGTTTAAAGAGCCATCGCAAATAGAAAATATTGTGGTACGCTCGTTTCAGGGCACTACCGTTTTTCTGCGTGATATTGCTACCGTAGTTGATGGCTATAAAGAGAAACAGGATTTTGCCCGCCTTGATGGTAAAACCGTTATCAGCATGAACGTTATTAAACGCTCGGGCGAAAACTTAATTGCCGCATCAGACAAAATACAGGAAATTGTACAGGAGTTTAAAGATACAAAATTCCCTCCCGGAATGGATGTTACCATTACCGGAGACCAGTCTGACAATACCCGCGTATCCATTGCCGACCTTATCAATACCATCATCATCGGCTTTACGTTAGTACTTATTGTACTGATGTTTTTTATGGGCCTTAGCAACGCATTTTTTGTGGCGTTGGCGGTACCGCTATCTTCGCTTATTGCATTTATATTCCTGCCCGGGTTAGATTATACCCTAAACGTAATTGTGTTATTCTCATTCCTACTTGCGCTGGGTATTATTGTTGATGATGCCATTGTGGTAATTGAAAACACCCACCGTATTTACAACAAGTACGATTTTAATATTGTACAAGCAGCCAAGTATGCCGCAGGCGAGGTGTTTGTACCCGTATTGGCCGGTACGCTTACCACTATTGCACCGTTCTTTCCGCTGCTATTTTGGCCGGGCATAGCAGGCGAATTTATGGGCAAGTTACCCGTTACCCTTATCATCACCCTTGGCGCATCGCTATTTGTGGCCTTTATAATGAACCCCGTGTTTGCTGTTACCTTTATGAAAAAAGGCGACCATGCCGAGCTTCCTCCTATACGCAGCCTTTTCCGCAACCTGATAATTTTTGGTGTGCTGGCCTTGTTTGGCTACCTAAGCGGCGGCTACGGTTTTGGCAACTTTATGGTGTTTATGATTTTGATGGCGGTACTTTACCATTTTGTACTTACCCGCGCTATCAAATCATTTCAAGAAAAAGTATGGCCTAAATTTATTAATGGCTACCGCAAAGTTCTTATTGTATTTGTAAAAGGCTACAGGCCGGTATTTATTGTGGCCGGTACGCTGGCTGCTACCATTATTACCATGGTTGCTTACTTTAGCTCTGAACCGAGGGTAGAATTCTTCCCCGGCGGCGACCCTAACTTTGCTTATGTATATTTGCAAGCACCACTGGGTACCGATGCTGAGGTGACGGACTCTATTACCCGTATTGCCGAGAAAAAAGTTTACGAGGTATTGGGCCAAAACAACCCCAATGTAACATCTATTATTGCCAACGTTGGCCTAAACGCAGGCGACCCTCAAAACCCCGACCGTGTGCCAACGCCTTACAAGGGCAAAATTACCGTAGCCTTTGTTAAATATGCTGACCGACACGACTTTAACACCGGCGAAGCGCTGACTAAAATTCGCGAGAAGTTTAAAAAAGAACCTTTGCAGGGCGTTTCAGTATCGGTAGATAAAGAAGCCAACGGCCCACCGGTTGGCAAGCCAGTAAATATGGAAATTAGCGGCGATGAGTTTCCGGTATTGCTTGATTTGCAAGCAAAAGTATTTGCCGCCGTTGCCAAAGCCAATATTGTAGGTATGGAGGAGTTTAAAAGCGACCTTCAGCTTAACAAGCCCGAGATTATTATTGATATAGACGAAGAAAAAGCCCAACGCGAAGGCGTTAGCAAAGCCCAAATAGGTATGGATTTGCGTACGGCTTTGTTTGGCAAAGAAATATCTAAGTATAAAGATGCTAACGACGATGCGCCTATACAACTGCGCCTTAGCGAAGATTACCGCCAAAAAGTAGAGCAACTTACCAACCTGCAAATATCGTTTATGGATATGGCCAGCGGGCGCTTTAAGCAATTGCCTTTATCATCGGTTGTTAATGTGCGCTATGCCCAATCGTTTAACGGCATCAACCGCAAAAACCAAAAGCGTGTGGTATCACTTTCTTCAAATGTTGAGGACGAAAACCTTACCAGCACCATTGTGCAGCAGCTAAATGCAGTTATCAATACCATTGATATACCCGAAGGCTACGAGATAAAAATGACCGGCGCGCAAGAAGACCAAAAGGAAACGACCGACTTTTTAGGGGTAGCATTTTTAGGCGCTATTTTGTTGATGTTGTTTATTTTGGTTACACAGTTTAACTCTGTTGTTAAGCCGTTGCTTATCTTCTCTACCATCTTTTTTAGTTTGATGGGTGTGTTCCTTGGCTTTATCATCTTCAAGTTCAGCTTCTCTATTGTAATGACGGGTGTAGGTATTTTTGCCCTGTCGGGTATTGTTATCCGTAACGGCATCTTACTTATCGAGTTTATTGATGAACTGCGCCACCGCGGAGAGAATATTACCGAAGCTGTTGTAGATGGCGGAGCTACCCGTTTAACACCGGTATTCCTAACGGCTATTTCGGCCATATTGGGCCTTATACCGTTGGCTATTGGCTTAAATATTGACTTTGTGGGCTTGTTTACCCATTTCGACCCACACTTCCATTTAGGTGGAGATAACGTTGCTTTTTGGGGCCCATTAGCCTGGACTATGATATTTGGCCTTGTAGTAGCTACCTTCTTAACCCTGTTGGTAGTGCCAACCATGTATATGATGGCCTACAAAACCAAGTACAAAGTATTGGGCTGGTTTAACAAAAAGCCTAAAGCACAAGCAGAATAATAATTCCCGGTTTTCATAGTAGGTTTAGTTTTAAAACCGGGCATCTCAGCAATGGGTGCCCGGTTTTTTGTTATCTTTGCACTATAGTTTTTTCCTATGGCACGTTTTACTAAAATAGCATTGATTATTGTTGCGCTGGTAGTATTCTCATCGGTTGATGCCGATGCCCAATGCGCCATGTGCCGCCGTATTGTTGAGAGTAATGTAAGCGATAGCGCCGGTGCAGTAGCACGTAATATGAACCCCGCAATATTGTATTTAATGTCGCTGCCTTATATAGTGCTGGGTGGTTTAGCCTATTTGTTTTACCGTAATATGAAGGCAAAAAAGGCCGAAGAGCAGTCGTTGCAGGCTTAACGCCCTAGCCCCCTGTTTTCATCCAACATCTTTTCTACACTTGCCGCCGAGGTGTCTTTGGCAGTAAAATCGCAGATGCGTCTTAGCTTAAAATCTTCGGGTTTATTTACATACCGCCACGATGTGTCTTGCGAGGTATAGCTTACGCTGGCGTAGCCGCCGTTGGCAATAATACGGTGATCGCTTTCGTTTACAAATGCAGCTTTTACAGCACCTCTATTTTGTAACTTATCATCTAAAATGCCGCTGTATGAATATTTGATTAACTGATATTCTGCCCCCGTTTTTATAATGGCAATAAATAGTATAGAGTCGGTTTTCACTCCTTTGTCTACACCATAAAAGCCTTCAAAATTATTAGAGACAAGGGGTGGGGGCAACTCACCCGGTTGCGTAGTTTTTCCGCCGCAGGCATAGATAAAAACGAGTGCTGCAAAGGCCGCAACTAGCTTGCCATTGATAGTAACCATATAAGCAGGGCTGATGCTACAACAATAACAACCACAATGGTTGCCGTATTTATTTTTTTTATGGGGCCTATAGCAGTTTCTTCTTGCGCTTCATCTTCCACCTCATCCTCTTCGGCAACGGGCAGAGTTTCGTCTATTAGCAACTCAAACAATGCAACGCGCTCGGCCTTGTCTTTGTCAAAAGTGTAGTTGTAATATTCCACAGGTAAAGGTGTTTCGCTTTCCAGTTCGGCGCTTTCGTCGGGTGTTACGGCGTATTGCTTTCCATCGGCGCTAATGCCTATCAGCAATCCCGATTCGTTTTTAGTGGCAAAAAGCATTAGCATTTCTTCGTTATGCTGCGCCCAACCCGCTACCTGCAACCCTTCGCTATTGTTAAACCAAGGTGCATCAAAGGCATTTAACAGCACCGTAAAATGCTGGTAGGGTATGTTGTGGGGAAAAAGCAAAATATGCTCGCCAATAGAGTCTTTATACAACTCAATAGGCACTTTTTTGCCGCCCTCAACATTGCCAACTTCTATAAAGCTGTTTATATGGTCGGCAATACTTTCTGCATCGCCATTGCGTATCAAAACTATCTTTTCGTTGGCTTCCATACCGTGTATTTAACTAAAAACCCCGGTTGTGAGGCCGGGGTTTTGTGTTGGGTAAAATTATTTTTTAGGGGCTGCGGTAACGCTTATTTTATAGATAAGAACCGTTTTTAGCGGTGCTTTTAGCGTGTCGGCGCCGGTGTTGCCCGACGAGTTGAAGAAGATATCGCCCTTCTCTAAATACTCTTTAAAATCAAGGCCCGATGCATCCAGTTTTATTTCTTTAGCGCCATTGGCTTGTATGCTGTCTTTCTTCGCCACCACATCCGATTTGTCGGCAAGGACTTCTACCTTAAGGCTTTTTAGTACGTTAAAGGTGTTAACGGTATCGGTAATTTTTAGGGTTACCTCTGTCAATTTTACGTCTACCAAATTTTTACGGTCGCTGTTGTTGGCTTTCAACAGGCTGTCAAGCTTTTGGTTAATTTGGTCGGTGTTTAGGCTAACATCGGAGTTGGGAAAGAAATCCGTTTGCTCGGTTACCTTTTCTGCCCCGGTAATTACCAGTTCAAACTTATTCCCTTCGGTAGGGTATCCGCCGCCGCAGGCTGCTAATAAAACAATGGCTGTAGCGCCAAGGGTGTAGATTATTTTTTTCATGGTGGTTGTTTGCTTACTGCGAAAATATAACTTTTAGCGGAAGATTAACAGTAAAGTTTTTTTACCCCGCCACTTATATTGCATTCGTAAAACAAGGGTGTTAGTCCGGTATGTTTTTTATATTCTTCCGCTGTGTTTTTCTTAAATAATTCTACTGAGTTAGTTGCAACCAAGGCAATGGCACAACCGCCAAAACCCGCCCCCGTCATACGCACAGCTAGGCAGCTTTCATTATTGGTAGCAGCAACAAATAAGGCATCTAATTCAACGCCGGTTACTTCATAGTCGTTTAGCAATGATAAATGCGAACCTATTAATTGCTGCGCAAAAAGTGCCATATTATTTTCGGCCAAGGCTGCACAAGCGGCCTCAACCCTAAGTTGTTCGGTAATGCAGTGCCTTGCACGTTGCAATAAAATGCCGGTTAATTCGGCTTCGGCAACAGCCAACGGCACTTCGCAAAGGTTTAAGTAGTTATGGTTTTGGTTGATGATTTGTAACGCTTCGCGGCACTCTGCCAGCCTTTGGTTGTAGGCCGAATGTACCAAAGCACGCGGCTTGTTACTGTTAATTATCACTAAGGTATAATCGCCAAAATCAGCCGGAATGTATTCATATTCCAACGTTTCGCAATTCAGTTTTAGGGCTTGGTTTTCTTTGCCCATGGCTACGGCAAACTGGTCCATAATGCCGCATTGCATGCCAATAAAATTGTTCTCTATGCTTTGCGCATCCAGCGCTATTTGGGTTGTAGCATAATCATCCTGTCCAAATAAATTGTGCAGCGCAAAAAGTGTTAGCACCTCTATACCGGCCGACGAGGATAGCCCCGAGCCTAGCGGCAAGGTGCTCTCATAATACATATCGGCACCGGTAATAGGCATGCCCTTTTTCCACAAAAAATCAATACAACCTAATGGGAAATTGGCCCAGCCGTTGGCGGTATTGTACTCCTTTTTATCGGTGATATTGAAAGAAAAAATCTCGTCAAACTGTGCTGATTGTAAGCGTATTTTTCCATCCTCCCTTGGGCGGATAATTAAGGTTATGCCCAAGCTTATTGCAGCCGGCAAAACAAGCCCACCGTTATAGTCTATATGCTCGCCAATAAGGTTTATACGGCCGGGGCAGAAGTACTGCTGCGGCTCTGTTCCATCATTGCCAAAGCGGTGGTAAAACTCACTAAGCATAGCGTACTAAGTTTATTTTTTCGCGCAAAAGGGTAGCACATTCTTCTAATGAATTGGGGTTTGTTGCCACACCAGCCCCCATTTCTGACGATGCGTACCACTTGATTTTATTTTCATCGCGCAGGGGCGGGTAAAACTCTATATGAAAGCGGTAATACTCATTGGCCATTTCAAATTCGGTATCGTTTACCGGCGATTGATGCGTTACCATCATGTACGGAAAAGGCTTGTCGTATATTTTATCAAATGCCAGAGTGATGATTTTCAATACATCGGCCAGATCGGCGGTGTGTTCTACCGTAAAATCTGCCAGGTTTACAATATCATCTTTAGCTACTACAAACACCCCGAAAGGATAATCGGTAAAGTAGGGCAGGTAAGCAATAAAATGCTCATTTTCGTATAGTATCCGGCGGCCATCCTCACGCTCTACCTGCGTTATTATATCAAACAAATTAGTATCGGTATTGTGAAAATGGTTGATGCAATTGGCCAGTTCCTGCTCAACTTTTGGCGGCACCCAACTGTAGGCGTATAGTTGCCCGTGTGGGTGGTGTATGGTTACGCCCACTTCTTCGCCCCTGTTTTCAAACGGAAAAACGTATTTGATATGCTTATCGGCACTAAGGGCTGCATTGCGCTCTATCCACAAATTGATAATAACGGCAATATGTTGACGGTTAAGCTGCCCAAAGCTGGTGTTATGGTCGGGCGAATACAGTATCACATCGGCCTTTCCATACGCATCTTTAGCCGGGTATATTGGGTGTATATAGCCTTGGGCCGGAAAAGGGCTTTCAGACAAAACCGGAAAATCGTTTGGGTATAGCAGTACCCCGTAGTTATCGGGCACAAGGCCGCTACCGGGGCAAAAAGGACAAAAATCTTTAGGTAGGTGTGGGCGGTTTTGACGCGCCGCAGCGTGTATTACCCAGGTGTTTAATAAGGGGTTGTACCGAAGTTCAGACATGCTGCTAAATACGCAATTTATAACGCCTCAATTACCTACTCAGGAAGAAAAATTTTCTCTAAATCGGCAATGTGGGTGGGCTTAATAATGTAGCCGCTTATGTCTGATATCTTTTCAGCGCGCAGCATGTCGCGCTCTTCAATAGAGGTGCTAATCATATACACGGTTACTTTTTTCTCAATGCCGTGGTCTATTTTAGCAAACTCCTCCATAAACTGCCATCCATCCATTACGGGCATATTAATATCAAGCAATATCACATCGGGCAGGTTTTCATCTTGCAATAAAACCGCCTTTA
>JANOCJ010000225.1:0-2832 GCA_031412115.1 Flavobacteriales bacterium | reverse complement strand
TAAGTAAATACCGATATCATGCCTTTTACATCGCAACCGGCTTCGCGCAAGGCGTCAATAGCCTTAATGCTGCTGCCCGCGGTTGATAAAAGGTCTTCAATAACAATTACACTCTGGCCTTTTTCAACAACGCCTTCAATAAGGTTTTGCATGCCGTGCTTTTTAGGCTCGGGCCTAACGTATACCATAGGCCAGCCAAGCTCTTGCGCCACAAGGGCTGCCTGGGCAATAGCGCCTGTTGCAACACCGGCAATAACGTCGGCTTTGCCAAATTTATCATCAATCAACTTTACCGTTGCCTGGCGTATAAAAGTGCGTACATTTGGGTAAGAGAGCGCAATGCGGTTGTCGCAGTATATAGGCGATTTCCAACCCGACGCCCAGGTAAATGGGTCGTTAGGTTGCAATTTAATAGCCTTTATTTGTAATAGTAATTCTGCTACCTTTCGCGCCGTTTCTTTTTCATGAATCATAAGTCGGCAAATGTATAAAGTTTTTATAAATGAGCGGCCCTTTGTTTTAAGTGCCAAGCCTTTAGTTTTGCACCAAGGCCAAAGCGTTGCCTACCAAAGCCCGGCGCAGCTAAAAACGCTGTTGCACAGTTTTAAATCGTCGCCCCTATCTGCCCATAGCCTAACTATTTATGCAGATGATGTGGAGGCGCTAAAAGCGGTCTTTTTCTCGCTGTTTAGCATTATAGAAGCCGCCGGTGGTATAGTTCAAAACCCCGACGGACACTATTTGTTCATAAAAAGGCTGGGCCTGTGGGACCTTCCCAAAGGCAAAATAGACCCCGGCGAGGGTGTAGAAGAAGCGGCCCTGCGCGAGGTAGAGGAGGAGTGTGGCATAACCGGCCTTACCATTACCGCCAATGCGGGCCAAACCTACCATACGTACGAGCATAAGGGCAAAGAAGTGCTTAAAATTACCCACTGGTTTTTAATGGAAAGCAGCTTTACGGGCCAACTCATCCCCCAAACAGAAGAGGCCATTACCGAGGCTAAATGGATGGATAAGGCAGAGGTGGAGGCGGTTGTAATGCCCAAAACCTATGTGTCTATAGCTGAGTTGGTGGGTAGGGAGATATTGTAACCTCACCCTGAATAAGCTTTCCCCCTCCTGAGGGGGTGGTTGAAAACCGGGGGAGTTAATCGTCCTCCAAACTCCCCCGCCCTACGGGCACCCCCTCAAGAAGGGAAACAACATACAATAAGGGACTAGACAAAAAACAGATTTTTAAAATTGAAAACACCGAGCGCGGTCAACAGTATTATTTTTTTGGTTTTAGTGTGTGGTTTGAACCGTGGAGAAAGAGAAAAGGCGAAACAGATTATCAGTATTACAACCGAATAACCCCGCCAATAGATAGCGATACAAAAGCTAAGATTGATATATTGAGACCTCAAACTCCCCAATTGCCTTTTGGTAATAGCGATTTAGCTATTTGGTATTACTGGAACAGAAGCCCAATGGGGAGTAAAACAGTTAAGAGTATGTTTTCTCAACCTGTACGCGAATAAAAATCTCGTTGTCTTCTTCTATCTCTTTATATATTTCCTTAAGCCTTATATCAATACTTAAAATCTCCCAAAGTTCATTGTTAATAGAAACGGTGCTACCTACGGATATATCCACCACAGAAGCAAAATCAAATTTAATCTTATTGAATAGGTGTAAAGCATCATGCTTTTCTTTTAGAGGGTAAAGTTCAGTATCAAAACCCGTAAAGAATACAATAGTAGTATTAAGAGCCATAATTTTTAATTAGCTTGCAATATACTAACTTTGAGTTATGGTAGAACCAAACTACGGAATGTTGGCAGGGCTAAAGCTATTACTACATAAGGCTATGGAAGATAAGAAAAAACGGGAGCAAAAACCGATAGATATAGATAAGTTAGCGGAGCGTTACAAGGATTTGCCGCCTGTAACTTTGGAAGAGTTCGGAGAGGCTATAAAGCGCAGCGCAAACCCTGTTAACCCAAAGGTAAAGAAGCCTAAAAAGAACGGTTAACTAATACCTTGTAAGGTAGTCGGCAATTGTCAGCCATACCAATAGATAATTCAACCCTTTGGTAATCTTTCATTTTACGGGTGTTATACCTAAAGGCGTATTCATCGCAATACCTATGCAAGTGTTTAGGGCTGACTTGGTGGTAAATACCTGTTATGCCTCTTTTAAGTTGCGACCAAAAGCCCTCAAGGTTATTAGTGCTATAACCATTAAGAGAAAACTCCCCTTTAGCGTGGTTAACTGTAACATAGTTATAAGTAAAGCCTAAGCCCGAATAAGCCGCGTGTCCGTCTGTTACCAATGTGCTATTCTTTTCAACGTTAGCAAGTAGCAAGGGGTAAACCTCAACCCTATTAGGATTGTTAACTACAAAGGTTTTAACATCACCATCCTTTTGCATTAAGCCTATAACCGTTGTTTTGTTTGCGCCGCCTGTGCCTTTTTTAATCAATTCTTTGCGTTTCCATTCGTGCTTATTCTTAGCTGCACCGCCGATATACGTTTCATCGGCAGATATAACGCCCGTTAATTGCTTAACTGCTTTAGCCCTCATTTGTTCTCTTATCCTGTGTAGCATAAACCAACCCGTTTTTTGAGTAACTGCAAGGTCGCGCCCTAATTGGTGGCTGCTAATACCCTTTTTATGGTTAATCATTAAGTATTCGGCTAAAAACCACTTAGTCAAAGGTATTTTAGAGCCGTGGTATATTGTGCCAACTGTTACGGTAAACTTTTTAAGGCACAAAGCGCACTTATAGCCCCTGTTAGTGGTGTAAACCTTAGTGTTACCGCAATGAACACAAACAGGCGCACCGTTC
>JANOCJ010000224.1:0-3857 GCA_031412115.1 Flavobacteriales bacterium | reverse complement strand
CCACCCATGGGATGGTCAACCGGGTTCATTGCTACACCGCGAACACGTGGGCGGCGGCCTAACCAACGGGTACGGCCTGCTTTGCCTGAACGCTCTAAGCTGTGGTCGGCATTGCTAACGGTGCCTAATGTTGCAAGGCAGGTTGACAATATTTGGCGGGTTTCGCCTGATGGCATTTTAATAACAGCATATTTACCGTCACGTGCAGCAAGCTGCGCATAAGTGCCGGCGCTACGTACCATAGCAGCTCCTTGTCCTGGGCGCAATTCCACATTGTGGATGATTGAGCCAAGAGGAATTTCGCTAAGCGGAAGGGCGTTACCTAATTCAATAGGAGAGCCCGAGCCTGACATTAATACCTGACCAACTTTAATACCTGTTGGGGTAATAATGTAGCGTTTTTCGCCATCGGTGTATTCTACTAAAGAGATACGTGCCGAACGGTTAGGATCATATTCTACTGTTTTTACAGTACAAGCAATACCTTGTTTGTCGCGTTTAAAATCAATTAAACGGTAACGGCGTTTGTGGCCACCGCCTAAGTAGCGCATGGTCATTTTACCTGAGTTGTTACGGCCACCACTCTTTTTGATTGGGGCTAATAAGCTCTTCTCAGGCTTATCGGTAGTAATATCGGCAAATGTGCCTGCTACCTTAAAACGTGTGCCGGGTGTAACCGGGCGAAATTTTCTAACTGCCATTTCGTATAACCTTTACGGTATTATATATTGCCAAACAAATCGATTACTTCGCCTTGTTTAAGCGTAACAATTGCTTTTTTGTATGCGTTGGTGCGGCCCACTGCTAAACCTTTTGTGGTGTTGCGTGTTTTAACTTTGCCTTGGTAACGAATGGTGTTTACACCCTCAACCGTAACGCCGTAGTATTTCTCTACTGCATTTTTTATTTCAATTTTATTGGCAGTTTTAGCTACCGAAAAACTGTAACGGTTCAACTTTTCGCTTTGCGAGGTTGCTTTTTCCGAAACTATGGGGCTAATAATAATGCTCATTACCTTAATTATTTAATAAAAGATTCTCAATTTGCTTCACCGAGCTAACAAGAAGTACCAGTGTATTTGCCCTTAAAATATCGTAAGTGTTTAACTCAGAGGCATTTATAACTGTGGTACCCTGTAAATTTCGGGACGACAAATATACATTTTTATTGTTCTCGCCCAACACTACCAACGTTTTTTTATCGTTTAGCTTCAAAGCATTGATAATTGCTGCGTAGTTTTTAGTTTTTGGGGCATCAAAGCTAAAGTCTTCAATAACGGTAATGTTATTGTCTTTTGCTTTGTATGTAAGGGCCGAAATACGGGCTAATGCTTTTACCTTTTTATTCAGTTTAAAGCTATAGTCGCGTGGCTCTGGGCCAAATACACGTCCACCACCACGTACTAAGGGCGATTTCATGCTACCGCGGCGTGCGCCACCGGTACCTTTTTGACGGAAAGCCTTTTTGGTAGTACGGGCAATTTCTGCACGTTCTTTGGCTTTGTGTGTACCTTGGCGTTGGTTGGCCTGTATTTGCTTAACGTCTAACCAAATGGCGTGGTCGTTAGGCTCGGCGCCAAAAATGGCATCACTCAGCGTTACTTTTTTGCCGGTGGCCTCTCCTTTTGTATTTAATATCGAAATTTCCATGGTCTTACTTCTGAACAATTACGTATGAACCTTTAGCACCCGGAATTGCACCTTTAATAAGCAACAAATTCTTTTCGGCCATTATTTTAACTACTTGTAGGTTTTGAATTTTTACCTGATCGGTACCCATGCGGCCTGCCATGCGCATGCCTTTCATAACACGAGATGGCCATGAAGATGCACCTAATGAACCAGGGTGACGCAAACGGTTATGTTGACCGTGGGTTTGACCACCAACACCGGCAAAGCCATGGCGTTTTACAACACCTTGAAAGCCTTTACCTTTTGATGTTCCGGTAACGTCTACAAAGTCGCCTTCGGCAAACGTTTCAACGGTAATGTTGTCGCCTAGTAATTCAGCTCCATCATAATCACGAAACTCAACAACTTTACGTTTTGGGGTTGTTTTGGCCTTATTGAAATGGCCAATCTCTGCAGATGTTGCACTTTTTTCTTTCTTCTCGTCGAATGAAAGTTGCACGGCAGCATAACCGTCGGTTTCAACGGTTTTAACCTGCGTTACAACGCAAGGGCCTGCTTCTACTACTGTGCAGGGGATGATTTTACCATTGGCATCAAAGATGCTGGTCATCCCTACTTTTTTACCTATTATTCCTAACATTGTTATTTTATGTTACTCTTTAATTTAAAATAATATTGGTTAGCTATTTTATGTCTATGCTAGCCTTAGACTTTGATTTCAACTTCAACGCCGCTAGGCAGTTCAAGCTTCATCAAGGCATCAACCGTTTTAGAGGTGGTGCTGTATATATCCAACATACGTTTGTATGAACATAGTTGAAATTGCTCGCGGGCCTTTTTGTTAACGTGGGGCGAACGTAAAACAGTGTAAATACGTTTGTGTGTTGGTAAGGGAACTGGTCCGCTTACTACAGCGCCGGTAGCTTTTACCGTTTTTACAATCTTCTCAGCCGATTTGTCAACCAGATTGTGGTCGTACGACTTAAGTTTTATTCTTATTTTTTGGCTCATTTTTCTGTACCGGTATAATATTAAACTTCAGCTGTTTTACCTTTTACTTTAGCTACCACTTCTTCCTGAACGCCTTTAGGGGTATCAGCATAATGTGAAAACTCCATTGTTGAAGAAGCGCGGCCCGAAGAGATGGTGCGTAACTGGGTTACATAACCAAACATTTCTGACAGGGGAACTTTAGCTTTGATGATTTGGGCGCCGGCTTTGCTGTCCATGCCTTCAATCATACCACGACGACGGTTTAAGTCGCCTACTATATCACCCATGTATTGCTCAGGTGTTACAACTTCAATTTTCATAATGGGCTCTAACAATACCGGTTTGGCTTTACGGCAAGCTTCGCGGAAAGCGGCTTTGGCGCAAATCTCAAATGATAAAGAGTCAGAGTCAACCGCGTGGAAAGAACCATCGTTTAGTGTTACTTTTAACGATTGTACTTCGTAGCCTGCTAATACACCAGAGCTCATAGCGGCTTTAAAGCCTTTCTCAACAGCTGGTATAAACTCACGTGGAATGTTACCACCGGTAACCTCATTAGTAAACTGTAGGCCATCTTTGCCTTCATCTACCGGGCCTAGTGTAATGCTGATATCAGCAAATTTACCACGGCCACCCGATTGTTTTTTGTAAACCTCACGGTGGTTAATGGTAGCAGTAATGGTTTCTTTGTAAGCAACCTGAGGCGCACCTTGGTTACATTCTACTTTAAACTCACGACGAAGACGGTCAACGATAATCTCTAAGTGAAGCTCGCCCATACCGCTAATAACGGTTTGGCCGGTTTCTTCGTCAGATTTAACGCGGAACGTTGGATCCTCCTCAGCTAGTTTAGCTAAAGCAGCACCTAACTTATCTAAGTCAGCTTGAGTTTTAGGCTCAATAGCAACACCAATTACAGGCTCAGGGAAGGTCATCGATTCAAGGATGATCGGTGCACTCTCGTCGCACAATGTGTCGCCGGTACGTATATCTTTAAAACCAACAGCAGCACCAATATCACCAGCCTCGATGAATGGGATAGGGTTTTGCTTGTTAGCGTGCATTTGCATGATACGTGAAATACGCTCTTTGTTGCCTGTACGGGTGTTCAATACGTATGAACCACCATCCAATTTACCAGAGTATACACGGAAGAAAGCCAGACGGCCCACAAATGGGTCAGTCATAATTTTAAAAGCCAAGGCTGCAAGCGGTGCGTTGTCATTCGGCTCA
>JANOCJ010000223.1:0-6445 GCA_031412115.1 Flavobacteriales bacterium | reverse complement strand
GTCGTGGGCAGCAGCTTCTACCTCAGTAGGGTCTTCCTCGTCAGTATCCCGCATGGCTTTAATTTCCGGATGGCGGTATAGGGCATTATCATCTAGGTTTACCTTAGCATCAACAGCTATAATTTTATCGTCAGATGTTTTAAGGGCAGGGTTAATTTCAAACTGCGATGCATCAATAGCATCGTAGGCAGTGTATAATGATTGAAGGAACTTAACCATGTTTTTCAACGCCTCGCCGCTTAAACCTAAGTTAAAAGCAATTTTACGGGCCTGAAAAGCTTGTAAACCCACTGCCGGGTCAACCTCTTCTTTAAATATTTTCTCGGGCGTGTTGTGGGCCACTTCTTCAATGTCCATACCACCTTCGGTGCTGTACATAATAACGTTGCGGCCGGTGTTACGGTCAAGCAAAACGCTTACATAAAACTCCAATGGTTTTGATGCTCCTTCGTAATACACATCTTGCGCAATAAGTACTTTACGAACGAATTTGCCCTCGGGACCTGTTTGGGGCGTTACCAAGGTCATACCAATCATGGCTTCGGTTTTTTCCCTTACGGCATCTAAGCTGGTAGCAACTTTTACGCCACCGCCTTTGCCACGGCCACCTGCGTGTACCTGTGCTTTAACAATCCATACGGGAGTGTTGGTTTGTTCTTTAAGGGTTTTAGCCGCTTCTACAGCCTCTTCAGGACTGTGGGCCAAAATGCCTTCTTGTATGGCTACGCCAAAACTTTTTAATATTTGTTTGCCTTGTTATTCGTGAATGTTCATAGGATATATTTCGTGGTGCGAATTTATTAAAAAAGGTAAGACGTGCAACTGCGATTTTAGGCTAATGCTAAGCTACTTGTTAGAAATTATAAACCCCGCCGAAATGGGCAGGGTTTGTTGCAATTTATACTTAAAAAGAGATTGCTTCGCTACGCTCGCAATGACGTATTCTCACCTCTACTCTACCCAATAAAAGGTTTACCCGGAACTCCCCAACCCCACTTAGGCATAGGTTCTTCGGGGTTCATCGTAAGCTCTGTTGTGTTAGAATTTAAAATGGCTATGCGTGTGCCCCACTCTATATAAGCCACAAAGGCCGAGCGAAACTCAGGGTCGTCGGGCAAATTAATCTCGTCTGCCGACTTTATTAATAGCGCAACCCAGCGTTTTCTATGTTCTTCGGTAAGGTGTTTGGCTAAATGCTTTTGCACCATTTTAAAGTGGGTGCCCTCTTCGGTACTATACATCTCAGGCCCTCCAAATACTTCGGCAATAAAATGGGCTACATGCAACTGGTGCTGGGCCGACATGTGTTTAAAAACAGGCTCAAGCAATTCGTCCTGCAACACTTTGGTATAAAAAACATCCGTCAGCTTTTCAAATGCAGCCATGCCTCCGGCCCATTCGTATAGTGTGGGGATGTTCTGTTCAGCCATTAGCTACTACAAATCATTTGCCTGGGCAATCATTTCGGCTACGTCAAGCACTTTAACGTCGGCTTCTTTTTCAAAGTGTTTTACGCCGTCGGTCATCATGGTGCTACAAAATGGGCAGCCTACAGCAATCACCTCGGGGTTGGTGCCTAGGGCTTCTTCGGCACGGTTTACGTTAACCTCCATAGTACCCGGCTCGGCCTCTTTAAACATTTGCGCGCCACCGGCACCACAGCAAAAACCATTGGCTTTGCTGCGTTTCATTTCTACCAAGGCTACATCGAGCTTTTGTATTACTTCGCGTGGGGCTTCGTATACATCGTTTCCGCGGCCTAAATAGCAAGGGTCGTGGTAGGTAATGCGCTTGCCTTTAAACTCGCCACCCTCAATGGTTATTTTGCCGGTATCTAACAGGCTTTGCAATAGTTGCGTATGGTGTACCACCTCGTAATGCCCACCCAATGCTGGGTATTCATTTTTAAGGGTGTTGAAGCAATGCGGGCAGGCCGTTACAATTTTTTTAACGCCGTAGGCTTCCATGGTAGCAATGTTTTGCATGGCCATCATCTGGAACAAAAATTCGTTGCCGGCACGTTTGGCAGGATCGCCGGTGCAGCTTTCTTCTGTGCCCAGCACAGCAAAATCTATACCTGCAAAATTTAAAATTTTAACTACGGCTTTGGTTACTTTTTTAGCACGGTCGTCAAAGCTTCCGGCGCAGCCTACCCAAAATAATATTTCAGGGTTGCGGCCCTCGGCTATGGCATTTGCCATGGTGGTAACCTTTAAAAGTTCAGCGTTGCTCATTTGTATTATTTTACTCACCGGCACACTTCGACTACGCTCAGTGTGACAAAGGTTTTATTCTTTAATTCGATTAATCTATCTATTTACCACGCTTCGACAAGCTCAGCGTGACGTCAATTATTCCTGCGCCCAGTTTAACCTGTCGGCGGGCGAAAACTGCCACGGCGCGCCATTGTTCTCTATATTAGCCATAGCACCGGCAAGGGCGTCGGGCATTTTAGAGTCTTCCATTACCATAGCGCGGCGCAGGTCGACAATAATATTTAGCGGGTCAATATTTACCGGGCAGGCTTGTACACAGGCGTTACACGATGTGCATGCCCAAAGCTCTTCGGCTGATATGTAATCGTACAACAAGGTTTTGCCATCTTTAAACGGCTCTTCTTTTTTGTCAATTTGTTTGCCAATATCTTCCATCCTATCGCGGGTGGCCATCATAATGCGGCGGGGCGATAGTAGCTTGCCTGTTTGGTTGGCAGGGCATTCGGATGTGCAACGGCCACACTCGGTGCAGCTATAAGCATCTAATAAATTCTTCCAGCTAAGGTCGTTTACATCGCGCGCGCCAAACTTTATCACTTCGCCCTCGGCCACAGGTGGCGGGGTAAACGATGGGTCGAGCATGGCTTTAACCTCGTTGGTAACACTCTCCATATTAGTAAACTGCCCTTTAGGGGTAAGCTTGGCGTACCATACGTTGGGGAACGCCAACACAATATGAAAGTGTTTTGAAAACGGTAGATAGTTTAAGTAAGCCAAAATGCCAATTAAATGCAACCACCAGCAAACCAATACAATGGCATGTAAAGTGCCTTCGCTCATACCATGAAATAAGGCATTGTATATAGGTGTGCTTATAGGAAAAGTAAAGCCGCTCTCTTGCAAGCTATGGTCAGCAGCGTTCATAATCAAAAGGGCAACCATCAGCACAATCTCAGCAACCAAAATATTAGTGGCATCTTTACGTGGAAAGCCATCCAAGTCTTTATGCGCCAAACGGGGCACTTTTAATACAAACCTACGCCATAAAAAAACCACACAAGCTATTAGTACCAATATGCCCAGCACCTCAAAAAAGGCAATGGCAATATTGTATAGCGGAAAACCATCAAAGTTCAGCACATTCATAAATATGCGGTGATTGCCGGTAAAGCCGTCAATCAAAATCTCCAACACCTCAATATTAATAAGCACAAAGCCTACATATATTATAATGTGGAAGAAGGCCGGAATAGGGCGCACCAACATTTTTGACTGCCCCAAGGCTACCAATGCCATTTGCCTCCAGCGGGCAGGTTTATTATCGTTAATGGTTTGGTCTTTACCCAAATTTATGTTGCGTAAAATTTTGCGTATGTTGACTGTAAAAATGCCAACAGCAGCAGCAAACACAAGCACAAACAAAACAATGCTGATATACTCCATACTATATTAATTTACTAAATAAACCTTATTCTTTGGTTTTGGTTTTTGGGGCTTTATCCTTTTTGCGTCCAAATATTGAAAAATGGACGTAACGTTCAGGGTTTTCATTCAAATCGTCAATTAAATTATGTAACGATTTTGCACTCATTTCCAATTCGTTATACAGGCTATCATTATTTATCAGTTGGCCTAAACTACCTTCCCCCCTATTAATTTTTTGGGTGATTTTGGAGAAATCGCCAAGGGCTTCTTCTGCACGGGCAAAGGTACCCACAATATCTGCTTTAACAAGCGAGTCAGACACCAAGGCTATATTATCAATAATATGGTTAAGCTTGGTATCGTTATTTTTAATGTTGGCTGTAATATCATCCACATTTTCAATAATACTGGCTAGGCGTGAACGCTGACCTGTAATAAGGGTATCGAACTGCCCGGTGGTATGCGCAAGCGTTGCTATTGTTTTGCTAATGTTATCAAAGCTGGCGCGCAGGTTGTTGCGGGTTTGATCGTTAAACACGGAACGGAAAATGGTAATAACCGAATCGACAGACGAGAACATTTGCTCCGTTTTGGCCTTTAATGGTGTAAGTGCTTTATTTACCTCATCCTGCAAACTGCCTTGCACATCTCCAACAAGAGTATCGCCGGGTTCGGCAAACGAACCTGTTTTGCCTGATATAAGCGAAACAGTTGGAGCACCTAATAGGCTACCCACTATGCGGGCTGTTGATGATTTGCGGAACTTTAAATCTTTATTGGTGATGGAAAGCTTTACAATAATGCGTCCGCTACCATCAGGATGTAGGTACATATCCTTTACTAAACCAACACCAAGGCCATTTAGCTCAACCGAGTTATTGGGCCTTAACCCGTCAACCCTGTTGTAAATAACATAATAATCGTGGCTTTTTTTAAACAGGTCAATACCTTGTAAAAAACTAAAGCCCCAAACAAATAGCGATAGCGACAAAAGCACTACTACGCCTATCTTTATTTCTCTCCTTACTTTCAAAGGTTTCTGTTATATGGCAGCGAATATAACGAGTTTAATTTGTAAAACGTTATGCTTGCCGAGTATTTTTATTCATTCTAAGTTGTTAGTAGTGTATGGTGAATAGTGGGCAGCGGGTAGTTTTCTATCCACTATACACCAACCACTACACACTATTCACTATTTCAAGTATTTCTTAGCCTCATCTCCAACCAAGCGTTTACCATCCCTAAAAACAATAACAAAAGCATCTTTAAAGCCTTTGGCCCTAACGGTATTTTGGTATTTTACAGCATCGGCAAATTTGGTGTTTTTACCGGCAGTGTAGCGGTAGTTGTCATTAGCCTTGTATTCAAACACATCCATTAAACCTTTAAACTTAACCGAGTTAAGTGCTACTTTGTTGGGCGATGAGTAAAACTGCACGCGGTATACAATTCCATCGTCGGCAGTATTTACAGGGCCTGAGGGAATTTCGCTTTCCTTTGCAGGCTCATCAATAACCTGTATGTATTTTGTTTTACCTGCCGATGTATCAACCTCTCCGGGGCGGGTATCTTTTATCTCAACATACCCTGTTTTAGGTTTATAATCGGTTATAGTGTCGGTTTTCAACCCATCTTCATATTTAACACCTTCAATTTCACTTTTATAGTCAATAAAAGCACGGTAAATAGACGCAGCCATTAAATCTTGCCCTTTTTTAGATGCCAAAAAACCATGCTCCTCGGTATTGGTTAAAAATCCGGTTTCTATCAACACGCTCGGCATTGATGTTTTCCAAAGAACAAGAAATCCAGCCTGGCGCACCTTACGGTCGTGCCTTTTAGCATAGCCATGGGCTTGCGCCTGTACTTTAGATGCGAAAGACAAACTATGGTCTAAATATGCGCTTTGGTATAATGAAAAGATGATATCAGCCTCGGCCGAGTTAGGGTCATAACCATCATAGTTGGTTTTATAGTCGCTCTCCATTAAAATAGATTCATTCTCGCGCTTGGCCACACCCAGGTTGCTTTCAGTTTTGTGCAAGCCCATTACGTAGGTCTCTACCCCATAAGCGGCTTTAGGGCCTGAATTGCAATGGATGCA
This sequence comes from Flavobacteriales bacterium, assembly GCA_031412115.1. GTDB lineage: Bacteria > Bacteroidota > Bacteroidia > CAMBQF01 > CAMBQF01 > CAMBQF01. Next base: position 700 of record JANOCJ010000223.1, on the reverse strand, counting down.
GATAAACAAATCGGCATGGGCTTCATTTGCTATTTGGGCGCGGCGGTACAATTCCACAAACACATCAGTTTTGCGGGTATAGATAACTTTAACATCCGAAAAATTCTGCTCAATCATTTTCCCCAACTTAAGGGAAATAGCCAGCGCTACATTTTTTTCCTGGGCCGATGAGCCAAGGCAACCACTATCGTGTCCACCGTGCCCGGGGTCAATTACTATGGTCTTAATTTTGTCTTTTAGCGGTTTTGGCCTGGCAGGCGCTGCCTCTGCCCCATTTTTATAATTGGCACCAACAGCCCCGTACATAAGGAATGTAGCCGCTATTAACAACCCTACACTAAAAAGCCATTGTATGCGTTTTAGCCCTTGTATATAACCTTTCATTAGTTTTGGCATAAATTTCCTTAATCAACAAGCAAAATTAATACCGTAACGTGCGGGCGGCGACTATAAAATCATCATTAAGATTAACGGCTTTATTAACAACCCTAATGTTGTTGATGGCCGCCGCATTGCATGCACAGGTGCCCGATACTTTGCCCGATACTATATCTGCAATACCCGATACCGCTATTATGCCGGGCGATAGTGTAGCTATTACCACAGACAGTGTAAAGGTTGCCATTGCCCCGGGGGCAGTAAAATCGAAGGTGGAGTATACTGCCGAAGACTCTATCCGCTTTGATGTGGAGCACCAAAT
>JANOCJ010000222.1:0-5721 GCA_031412115.1 Flavobacteriales bacterium | reverse complement strand
TACTTTAGACAACGGCCTGCGGGTGTTGGTACATACCGACAAAAGCACCCCCATGGCGGTGATGAATATTTTATACGATGTAGGCGCAAGGGACGAAAGCCCTGATAAAACAGGCTTTGCCCACTTGTTTGAGCATTTGATGTTTGGCGGCAGCGCTAACATTCCTGATTACGACGAACCTTTGCAGTTGGTGGGTGGCGAGAATAACGCCTTTACCAGCAATGATATTACCAACTATTATTTAACGCTACCCGCTGAAAATTTGGAAACGGGTTTTTGGTTGGAAAGCGACCGTATGCTAAGCTTGGGCTTCTCTAAAAAAAGCCTTGATGTGCAGCGCAATGTGGTAATTGAGGAGTTTAAGCAACGCTATACCAACCAGCCTTACGGCGATGTTTGGTTGCTGTTGCGTCCGCTGGCGTATAAGGTGCACCCTTACAACTGGCCAACTATTGGCAAAGAAATTAAGCATGTGGAAGATGCCACAATGGATGATGTAAAAGGCTTCTTTTATAAGCATTACCGACCCAACAATGCCATATTGGTTGTTGGCGGAAACGTGGAATTGGCCGAGGTAAAAGCCCTTTGCGAGAAATGGTTTGCACCTATACCTAAAGGCGATGTGCCTGTGCGCAACCTGCCGCAGGAACCTGTGCAGACTGAGGAGCGCAAACTAAGTGTAGACCGCCCCGTGCCTGCCAGCGCCATATATAAAACATGGCATATGCCGGCAAGGTTGCATCCTGATTTTTATGCTACAGATTTACTGTCTGACGTACTATCGAACGGTAAAAGCAGCCGCCTGTACCAACAACTGGTAAAAGAGCAAAAGCTGTTTAGTGATATTAATGCCTACCAAAGCGGCGATATTGATGCGGGATTGTTTGTGGTATCGGGCCGGTTGAATAAGGATGTAACCATGGATGCTGCCGAGGCTGCCATTATGGTTGAACTGGATAAACTTAAGGCTGAGTTGGTGGAAGAACGCGAGCTTGACAAACTGAAAAACAAGTTGGAAGCTAACACCGTGTTTGGTGAGATGAGCGTGTTGAACAAAGCCATGAATCTTGCCTACTCTGAACTATTGGGCGATGCCAACCGCGTAAACACGGAACTTGACAGCTACCGCGCAGTTACACCTGAGCATATACAGGCTGTTGCCAACAACCTATTTACTAAAGAGAATTGCTCAACACTTTATTATAACGCGGTTTAATTACCACACCCTTAATTTACCCTTAAGGAAATAAAAAAACTCCCCCGCCCTGCGGGCACCCCCTCAGGAGGGGGACAAAAAAAACAAAAAAATGGAAGTACTTAACCGCAAAAAAGCGCCTGTTTTCAGGACGATAGATAACATTGACCTTGTTGCCCCGCAAACATACGTGCTAAAAAACGGGCTGCCTATTTATTATATAAACGATGGCACACAAGACGTTATTAAGATAGAACTTTGCTTTACGGCCGGCAACGGGCATGAGACGCAACGGATGCAGTCTACCGCTACGTTTAACCTGTTAAACTCAGGCACTACAACACGTACATCAGCCCAAATTGCCGAGGAGTTAGACTATTACGGTTCGTATTTGGAAATGTCGCCCGAAAAAGAAAATTCGTACATAACATTATACTCGCTAAACAAGCATTTAAACAGTGTAATGCCTGTTTTTGCTGATGTTATAGGCAATGCCATATACCCGCAGCACGAGCTGGATACCTACCGCGCCAACGCTATACAAAAGCTAAACGTAAACAACCAAAAGGTAAACAACCGCGCTGCACGCAAGTTTAGCCAAGTACTTTTTGGTGAAGAAAACCCTTACGGATATACCGAAACAGAGGCCGATTTTAATGCCCTTACCCCTGCCCTGCTGTTAGAATTTTACACTACCTATATTAAAAATGGCTACGCAAGTATCATCGTATCGGGCAAGGTAGGGCCTGAACAGCTAGCCGTTGTTGACGAATACTTGGGCGGTATGCCTTTTAAAACCGAAAAGCAACTGGCGCTTATTGAAACAGCACCGCAAGCATCGGGCGAATTGATACACCGCGTACCAATGCCTGATACTGTGCAATGCGCCATACGTGTAGGTAAGTTTATGGTAAATAAACTGCACCCCGATTATCAAGGCCTTAAGATATTGAACACCTTATTTGGCGGCTATTTTGGCTCGCGCCTGATGAGTAACATACGCGAGGATAAAGGCTATACTTACGGCATAGGGTCGTTTATTGTATCGCGACGCGAGAATGGATTTTTCGGTATTTCGGCTGAGGTAGGTGCTGATGTTTACCACTTAGCATTAGAAGAAATTTACAAAGAGATAGACCTGCTTTGCACCGAACTGATTGATGAAGACGAGTTGGAAGTAGTGCGTAACTACAAGTTGGGCAGCCTGCTAAAAGGCTTTGATGGGCCATTTTCCCGTGCTGATAAACTGCGTGGGCTAATTAACTACGGACTAACTCCGGAATACCACGAGCGTTATATCAATTTGATAAAAACCATTACCCCCGAACAACTGCGCGACCTTGCCCAAAAATATCTACAAAAAGATAGCTTTTATGAGGTGGTAGCCGGGAAAGTGTAGTTGATAGATGATAGTAAAAACCCCGGCTTTTGGTTGGGGTTTTCTTTTTCTATTGACATCTTGTCCCTACGGAACTTAAAAATCCCCAATGTTTCAATGCCTGCGCTTAGGCAGCGCACTGTTATTTATATTGCTACTATCCTCTATACTAATTCCATACAGCGGAGAAAAAAAATAACATCTTTTTGTTGGGTCAATTCATTTTTTTATTTCTTTTGCGCCATTATTTATAATTAGTCTAAATAAAAATATGGCATCTCGATTTATAAAGTTTTCCTTCGCAACTACGCTAGTATTAGTATCATGCTCTTTGTTGGCCCAACAACCCGGCCAAAGCATTAACGACACTATCAAATTAAAAACACTAAACGTTGAATCTAAGCCCGAATTTAAAGGCATTGAGCGCTTAGGTGATACCGATGGCACTGTTATTACCGCAGGTAAAAAAAACGAAGTAATTGATGTTACAAAAACCGATGCCAATACGGCTGTAAACAACACCCGCCAAACCTTTGCCAAAGTACCCGGCCTTATGATATGGGAGAACGATGGTACAGGCATACAGGTAGGCATATCTACCCGCGGCCTTAGCCCCAACCGCTCGTGGGAGTTTAACAACAGGCAAAATGGCTACGATATATCGGCCGACCCTTTTGGCTACCCCGAGGCTTACTACGCGCCACCGTTTGAGTTTTTGCAAAGTGTACAGTTTGTGCGCGGGGCAGCATCATTACAATTTGGCCCACAGTTTGGCGGCTTGGTAAACTATGTATTTAAAAAGCCCGACACTGCTGCTATTAGCATTGAAAGTTACCAAACAGCGGGTTCGTACGGGGTGTTCAACTCTGCAACCATACTATCGGGCACTAAGGGCAAACTATCGTATATAGGTATGTTTAACCACCGCAATGCTGATGGCTGGCGCAACAATTCGCGCTATAACTATAACACCGGCTACGGGGCTATTTACTACCAACCCACCAAAACCATACGCCTAAAGGCAGAATACACCCAAATGGGCTTTTTATCGCAACAAGCGGGTGGCCTTACCGACTCTATGTTTGCCGTTGATGCACGCCAATCGTTCCGTAGCCGAAACTGGCTAAACATTACCTGGAAAATGCCATCGGTAGAGTTTAACTACGATATAAATGAACAGCTAACACTTAACATAAAAGCGTTTGCCTTATTTGGAGACCGCGAGAGTATTGGCTTTACGGGCAATATTGGCAAAACCAATGGCGACCTTAATGCCGACCCATTAACTAACCGCCAAGTTGATACCGACAACTATACCAACTACGGCGCCGAGGCCCGCATATTGTATAATTACAAACTTTTTGGCGGCAACCATACTTTGGCCGGTGGCCTACGCTACTCTACAGGCAAAACTACGCGCATACGCTACATTGGCAACAATGGCACCGATGCCGATTTTACCAACGCCTTTGCCGACTCGTTGCAACGCGATTTTGAGTTTGGCACTACTAACCTTGCCGCCTTTGCCGAGAATATTTTTAAGCTAGGCAAACGCCTTACCATTACCCCCGGTATAAGGTTTGAATACCTAAGCAACACAGGTAATTTTGTGCGCCCCGTTATTTTTCAAGCTAATACCAAAAGGCAGTTTCCGTTGGTGGGTATAGGCATAGGGTATAAAACCGGCAATACCAACAATGTGTATGCAAACTTCTCGCAAGCATTTCGCCCGGTATTGTATGGCGATATAACGCCTGCCGCCACTACCGATGTTATTGACCCTAACCTGAAAGATGCTACCGGCTATACTGCCGATTTGGGCTGGCGTGGCAATGTTAGTAGCTGGCTTAATTATGATGTTAGCCTGTTTTACCTGCAATACAACAACCGCACAGGCCGCCTTACCCTTACTGATAGCAGCGGCACTTACCAATACGTTACCAACCTTACCAATAGCCGCACTATGGGTGCTGAATTTTATGTAGAATTTAACCCTGTAAAGCTTATAAAGCCCCAAACGCGCTGGGGCAGCATAAGCCTGTTTACAGCAGGCACTATACAAAATGCCGAATATACCAAAGGCTTAATAAATGGCGGCACCAACACCGAGGTAAACATGGATGGCAAAAAGGTAGAATATGCCCCGGCATTGGTAATACGCAGCGGCATAAACTATAGCTACAAAACATTTTCAACCAGCTTGCAAGTATCGCATACGGGCAAAGTATATGCCGATGCAAACAATACCGAAACCGCCAAAACAGGCAATACAGGCCTTGTACCAGCCTATACCGTTGCCGATTGGAGCGCAAGCATTACCCTAAAAAGCCACTACATAATTAAAGGAGGCATAAATAACCTGTTTAACCAACGCTACTTTACCCGCCGCGCCGGTGGCTACCCCGGCCCCGGTATATTGCCTGCCGACGGGCGCACCTTTTATATAACCGTTGGTGCTAAGTTTTAATACGCTACTGTAATTATAATATCCCCCCGGCCCTGCACTATGCATGGTTGGGGGTTTTGTTTATAAATAAATTTCCTTAATTTTATAGTATGGATATCCAACTTAGAAAAATACATTTTGTGCAAGAGTTTTTGCGTTTGGATAATGAGCAACTTATTGCCAAGCTTGAGGACTTGCTTACATCTGAAAAGAAAAAATTATATGAGCAAGGCTTAAAGCCATATACGGTTGAGGAATTAAACGCAAAAGCAGATGCAGCGGAAGAGGATGCTAAATATGGCAGGGTAACTAAAGCTGAAGAACTATCTCGAGAGATTGATTCATGGGAGTAAATATTAACTGGTCTGACCAAGCCAAAACCGATCTTGCCCAAATATTTGATTACTATAAAAGAGAGGCTTCACTTTCTGTTGCTCGTAAACTTATAAGAGCTGTTGTTGACTCCACTAAATACTTAAAAGATAACCCACGCATGGGCGTTGTTGAGCCCTTATTTGAAAAACGCAATAAAGAGTACAGGTATTTAGTAAAAGGTAATTATAAGATAATTTATTTTATAGAAGAGGATACCATAGTAATTGCTATGGTCTTTGATGCCCGGCAAAATCCTATAAAAATTAAAGCTATTTAGTTTGCTTCGTCGCTACGCCCGCCCGGATGAATGGCTTCATCCATTCGGAC
>JANOCJ010000221.1:0-1635 GCA_031412115.1 Flavobacteriales bacterium | reverse complement strand
AAATAAAACAAGGCATAAGTTGCCAACATAGTGTGAATTAAATGCTTAGTTCTTTGAAGATATTGGCAGTAGAAGAAGAAAGCCCCGAGGTTAGTCGGGGCTTTCGAGAAAGGTTAACTGATTGAACGTTTACGCCTCCTTTTTATACGCTTTGGTTTTTGGTTCATAAGCAATGCAAAAAGGGCAATTTGGAGAATAAGCTGCCCTACATGGGGCTTCTTAAACTCCACACCGATAGTTGCGCTATCGGGGCGAATTTCTAAAAAGTAATTACTCATAAAATTGGGATGCCCACACTTTTTCTACTGCCAACAACATTGTAGGCAAGTAGGGTGTAAGCAATCCTAATATACAGCAATAGCTGTTACGCCCTGCAATACATAGGCTGTTTTGATTAACAGCCTATTGTTAAAATGGAAAATGCAGGTAGTGCCGTTGTAGCGCAGTTGACGGCTGGCTTGCTGTTGCGGGTAGGCACTTGGTAGTAATAACCCGCACAAAAACAGCGAAAATATGCTACCTGCATAATCCTTTATTGAAGAAAGTTCTTTGAGATAACAAGCGGCCGGGACTAGTCCTTATTAAGCGCCAAAAGTTTAAGGTTTGAGGTTTATAGTTTTTTTCCTCATTGATAGACGAATGCCCGCCGCAAATTATCTCATACATACTGTTGGAATGTGAAGTTGGAAAGGAGGGGGTGTATTAAATAGGCTTGGTAACAGGTTCTTTTAGATGCGGAACACCCTCTCCTTTATTTAAAGCAAAAAGGAATTATGGAAGCAAGTATAGTAGACGAATTAAAAAAGGAGCTTGAGGGGGTTAACGTAAACCTGCCCGGCTCTCGGTATTTGTTCAAACGTGTTGCTATCATTAAAGAATACTTAGATACAAATTGCCCTAAGTGGCATAGTGCGTTTCGTGAGGAGTTCGCGTTTTGGGATGCGGATAAGGAACGTAAAAATATTTTTCATAACTGTATTGCCGGTAGGCAAACAAACCACAAGCTAACGTACGAGCTGGAGGAATTTGCGGGGAAAGTGTTAGCGAACCAAGTAGCAATAGCAGCTTAACCGCAAAAATTAGCAAAATGATAGAACAGTCTGTAGAAAAAAAGCCAACAAAGCGGCGTGTGAAAAAACTGCCAGAGGGAACGGCTTTAGCTATTCTTAGTAAACATGGCCAACATACTGGCATAATGGCAATTTATACAACCATTAAAAAAGCTTCTGAGTCTTATTTTGCTCAAGAAGCTAAAATATCCCCTAAAGAATTTATTGAAAAGGCTGAAAAGCTTGCAAAATACGGGACAGAAGAAACAAGAATGTTTCATATGGGCGAGGTATATTATTGTGAAATAACATTTTTCTACAAATAAAATTATCAAAATGATAATCAACATAGCCGCAATAAAATTACCGCAGGTAGCTGATGAAACCAACATTCACGAGCTGGCAACTATACGCAAAATGGCCTATGCTGCAAAGCTGCATAATGAGGCCAATGCAAAAGAAGCGCAGGGCTTTTCTCTACCCTCTTTTATTCGCTCTAAAACATTTCACGATATGTATATGCACCTGCTGGTAAACAAGATTAGAACAGAAGACCGTTGCCGCGCAAGGTTGCTAAATGATGCTA
>JANOCJ010000220.1:0-5099 GCA_031412115.1 Flavobacteriales bacterium | reverse complement strand
GCTGTACCCAGGATAAAGGTATTACCATTAAGGTTTACAAAACCAGCAGCCAAGTTTAACGTACCGCTAACAGTACCTGTACCTGTGCCGCTAACCGATTGTGCAGAGCTGAATGTTACACCGCCGGTGTTATTAATTTTTACACTGTTGTAGTTAGCCGTTGGCGATGATGCCAAGTTGCGGAACACGCCTGTACCACTAACGGTAGATGCTGTAGTGTTTGTAACTTCGCTACCTGTTGTAAAATCGGCAAAAACAAGGCCGCCACCTGTATTAGTGGTTTGTGTTAAGGTGCCGTTGTTTACTAAGTTTCCTTTTAATACTACACCAACAGCACCAGGGGCATACTCGCCGCCGGTGTTAATGGTAAGGTCGCCCAAAACACCATGGGTATATACACCCGATACTGCACGGTTAGTGCCCGCTGGGCCATTAATTACCAAATTGCCAAAATTAAATTTGCTTGAACTTGGGAATGTAGTATGCTGAAAAGCTGCAGTACCGCCGCCGGCAGTAGTTGAAACACCATCGCCAAAACGGAAGGTATGGCCTATAGCATTTACGTTACCATTGCTAACCTGAAAGCGGAAAGCAATACCCGAGGCATTAAATTGTGGGTCGACAATGGTAAGGGTACCACCAGTTAGGGTTACCGTACCTGTAGAGAACGTTGTAGAGGTAGTGCCTATAGAAAATATATCAGTGCCTGAAGCTACCGATGTGCCTATTACGCCTGAGTTACCATCTATATTAATATTACCTGCACTTTGGGTAAACGTTGCACCACTATTAATAAGCAGGCCGCCGTTTATATTTAGTGTGCCGCCCGATACGTTTAACGTACCATTTACGGTATTAATTAAGTTGTTGGTTCCGTTGCCGGTAGTTAATGTGTTTGAGCCTGCTGTAAGCGTACCTCCGGCATTAACTGTAAAGGCCGATGCTACGTTAGCCCCATCCAACGATACGTTGTGGGTGTTTAAAATCAAAGCAAAATCAGTAGCTGTTGGAGCAACGCCGCCTACCCAGGTAGAGCCTACGCTCCAGTTACCTGTTTGGGCCGATACAATTACATTTTGTGCATCAGTATTTAAAACGGCCAGGTATAAGGTTGTAGCCAAACCTGCGCTGCTTAAACCGCCGCGTTGTGCATGTGGCAATGCCGTGCCATTTTGGTGTGTGCCGCCGGGGTAGCCCGCAGCAGTTGCTACGCGGCTTAGGTTAACAGTAGTATTGTAAACCCCCGCTGCCGATATGGCAACTTCGTAAGTAGCTGCGCCACCATTATAAGTATTAGCATTTATTGTTGGGTAACTAATTGCCCAACTTGCGTTCGACCTCCTGTTGGGTGTATATGCGCCATCGGCCGCATAAGCCACTGTAGCAAGGCCACCAGCATTGGTGTGCGAAATAAGTATAACACCACCGGCTGTAACGGTGCCTGTTTTTTCAATAAAAACACTACGGGCCAAGCCGCCAACACTAAATGGGTATTGCCCTGTAACGCTTGTAGCTAAAGTGCCTGCGGTAATGGTAGAGCCAATTGTGGTAGTAGCCCACCAGCGGCCAAAAGGGCTACCCGATGTAAAACCACCCGAAGTATAAGATAAAGTACCAATAGTAGTGGTTGCAACACCCAAAATAAAGTTTTGGCTGTTGGTATTAACATCGCCGGCGGTAAACGTTAACGTGCCGCTTGCATTGCCAAAGTATGCGCCTAATGCTAACGTACCTGCGCCAAAGCTAATGCCTTGGGCATTGTTAAATGCAAGGCTATTAAAATGTGCGGTAGGGGTTGCCAATAAGTTGGCAAAAGTACCTGAGCCTGTAATGCTTGATGCCGCCGAAGGGGTATAACCCGTAACGTTGGGGTGGCCACCAATGTATAAAACAGGGGTGCCGGTAGTACGGCCTGTGCGTAAGGTTCCGTTGTTTACTATAGAGCCTACCATCCACTCGTTGGCAGAATTTGAACTGGTATTTACACGGAACTCGCTACCTGAATTAACAGTAAGCGTACCTTTAATATGGGTACCCCAAGCTGTAGAGTTGTTAAATGAGGTTGAACCCCAACGGCCTGTAGTGTTGCCCGCATTAACAGTTACGTTTTGCAGGGGTGCACGCCCGCTTGAGTATGTTTCAATAGTAAAACCATCGGTATTGCCTTGGGCGGTGCTAGTACCATCGCCTAAAACAAAGGTATGTGTGCCGCTAAAGTAGCTGTTGCCCGCTGTAAGGGAAATATGAATGGCACGTGTTGTTTGTACCGCATAGGTATTAAACGGAGGGTCAACAACAGTAATTGTACCGGCAGTACAGTTAGGTGTGCCGCCTGTTAAAGAAAACATGTGCGTACCCGATGCAACTGAGTTGCCTGCTGTACCATTGGTACCGGCCGTTCCGTTGTTACCATCAATGGTCAAATTTCCGCCCGATTGGTTGAAGGCCCCGCTTGACATTAGGAAGTTGCCGTATACATATACAGTGCCGCCCGATAAGTTTAGCGTGCCCCCATTTACCAACAGTGTTGCGTTGTTGGCCGTGCCTATTTGCACGCTAAGGGTGTTGCTGCTTACCGTAAGCGAGCCGCTGGTAATAGTAAGTTGCCTTACCGATGCATTGCCACTAAGGGAAAGAGCGGCGGCGTTAGCCACAATGTAATTATCGGCATTGGTAATAGAGCCCGGCGCAGTGCCTGACCCGTCGGTATTAGTGCCCCAACTGGCAGTACTGTTAAAATCAGTAGCTACTGCCTTTGAATAGTAGGTTGCTTGCCCAAACACCGCCGTGACCATAAAAATGGCTGCCAGTGTTGTTAAAATACGTAACCTGCTTGTTACGGTGTACAACTTTTTCATATTTCTAATTTTATTTTAATACACATATACTTATATCAAATCAGATTGGCAAAAAATTTTTTGTGAGTATATTTATACTTAATCTTACCTTAATATTGAGCTATCGATGTAGAAACATTGTGTTACTAACAGGAGCCTGTTAATAATGATAACCTAAGAATAATAGATAATTTAGTAAAACTTCTGCCCGTTTAAATCTGTTTTAATTGTTACATGTAAAATTATGTTCTTGGCAGATTAAAAAAAGTTAGATTAAAAAGGACAAATCAGAAAATAAAAACGATATTTGAACTATTAAAGTAATAATTAGAATTGGAAACTACTGTAAAACAAGCGGTTCAGGTATTAACGATAGAGAAAGTTGTAAAGCTGCTTAGTCCTTACCACTTAGATGCTTTTAAGAAGCACCTTAAGGCTATAAATGCGCAACTGCCATTAAAGTTAGTATCAAGCATTACCCCTATAATTGATAAATTTCAGGGTAACGAGGTATTGTGTAAAGCCGTTTACGGCAAAAATGATAAGCAAACCCGCCAAAGTTTTAACCAGTTGGCATCGTATACGCTTAAGCTAACTGCCTTTTTAGGGCGCAATTACCCCTCATATCTTGCACACAATATTGACATTGCCGAGATACTTGTTAGCGAAGGCCGCGTAAAAGATGCCTTTACACTGTCAGATTTGTTGCTGGATATATCAGACAAAATTGAAGATAACAAAACGGCTGCATCGGCATTGGCATTTTTGTCGGCCTACTACTTCCGTACCAACGCCGTGGGCGAGAGCCTGCGTATACAAAAGCGCCTTAGCGAAGTATTGGAGCGCGAGCGCTTGTTAAATGATATTATACTGTATTTTCGCAGCAACATTAATATTAGTGTGCGCGAAAACGACCTTAGCTACGACCTGGAGCGCCACATAGCCTATCTTACCCAGTATACAAACCATGCCAGCTTTGCCATATCGGCCATGGCACGGTACTATATAATGTATATTCATTATTACTACAACGCCGAATATTTTTATACCGAAGAGCATTTGGCTAAAGTAAATGAGTTTGAAGAGGAGCTTAGTAAATATGGCTATATAGTACTGCCGTTGTTTATTGATATGCACACCCGCCTTACCCTGTTTAAGCTAAACAACCCGCATATTGACATTAATAGCAAAGAAGTAAAAAAAGACTTTGACAAACTGTTGCGCTACAATGATTATTTCTGCTTTTGGAAATATTTCTCAAACGTACCTATACTGTATGCTATTAATATAAAAGCAACCCATTTTCTGTCCAACTATCATAAATATTTGCACCGCTCAAACCCGGCCGTGTATATACCCAAAGAGGTGGCAGATGATATTGCCGAATGGACAGATAAAGCTGCCGAGGTTAACAGCACTACCCTGTGGGATAAAACCAATGTAATAGAGCTGATACACTTGCGCCTAAACTATAGCGCCCTATTGCTATTGGGTAATATAGAAAACCGCCAAAAAGCTATTGACCTAATTGAGGAGACGCTTATATCATACCAGCAATTATCGTTCTCAGAAAGTATTGACAGCTATTTTGCCTGTTTAATGATTGGCTATTTCTCTATTAAAGAATATGAAAAGTGTGTAAACACCTACAAACGCTATGTAAAGCTTACACAGGGCCGCAAAATACACGATGATAATGATATGAGCATCCTGTCGTACTACTACGCATCGCAATGGATTTTAACCAGCCGCAAGCAATACCCTGATAAGTTGCAACTGGTTTACAATAGCTCAAAACGCTCAGATTTTTACAAAAACACCCGCGAAACCATTGAGGATATTGTAACTACCTACCAAATACCTTGCAACATATCATCTACCGAACCGGCAGTTTAAATGCTATACACCACAAGGGCTATTGCCCTGCATTATCACAAATACAACGACAAAAGCATAATTTTAAAAGCCTATAGCCAAGCCCACGGGCTTAAGGCTTTTTTTGTGCGCCTTAAAACCGGCATGGGCCTAAGCTACTTTCAGCCTATGACTGTGCTTGAGATAGTGGTTTACCGCAAGGATAAAAACAACATTCAAAACCTAAAAGAGGCTAACCTAGTCTACCCACTTACGGGCTTGCAGGGCAATATGGCCAAAAGCGCCATTGCTGTTTTTATGGCCGAAACCCTTACCCACGCCCTAAAGCACGAGGAGGAAGATGATGGGTTATATACTTTTCTGGAAAACTCCATTAAAACCCTTGAT
>JANOCJ010000219.1:0-3187 GCA_031412115.1 Flavobacteriales bacterium | reverse complement strand
AATGGTGGAACCCCGGCGCACGTGCAGCCATGGGCGCATTGGTAGCCAGTTTGAAAAAATAATTTACCTCACCCCTAGCCCCTCTCCTAAAGGAGAGGGGAACTATTTATGAAAACTTTAGGAAGTAAAATAACGTACGACCAAACGCCTGAAAAGCTACTAATAAACATATCGGCAAAAGGTACGCAGCAGCAGGTAACATTGCTTACCGTATGGCTTGCTTTGTGGACTATTTGTGGCATGGCGGTTTTTAGTCAGGTATTTGGTGCATACACCCGCGAGGATAAGCTTATAATGGTTGTTTACCTTGTGTTTTGGCTGTATTTTGAATACAAAGTATATTACACCCTAAGCTGGCGCAAAAGTGGCGTTGAAATTATCAAAATTGAGGGCGATAGAATGACCTACTCGCGCGAGGTAAGTGGCAAAGGCAAAGTAAAATCGTATGCCGCCAACCAAGTGCGCAATGTTACGGTAATTGACTATTCTGACCAGCCTTTTCAAAAATCGTTTTACAGCGCGTATTGGTCGTTTGGTGGCGAGGCTTTGTCGTTCAGCTACTTAGGAGCAGAGCAACGTATTGGCATGCAGATTGAAGAAAGCACAGCAAGGCAGTTGAAAAAGCTAATGGAAAAAGCCGTGGAAAGCGCCCAACCGGCTGAGTAATACGTTAAAAAATATTGCCGTACCTTTATATCATGAAAACAAAATCAACCATTTTTTTACTTTCAGCATTGGCGCTGGTGGTAGTTGTATTTTCATCTTGCAAAAAAGATAAACCTGATACCGGCCCACGCCTGATATTCAAATTTAAGTTTGATTCAACACAGGTAAGGCTAAACAATATTGGGCAACCGGCTACATTACCCTCAAACCACAGGGCACAGTCGCCAAAGTTTAATACCATGTCGGCCCACTATGTTGAATTAGCTGGTGATTGGGATGCCTTGGGCAGCGGCAAAGTATTGTACAAGGCCGAAGAGGTTACCAATAATAATTTGCAGGCTATAGACTTTAGCAAAGCCACTATAGTGCGCGAGGGCGAAGAGTTTTACTCTGTACCCCTAAGCCTTATTACTCCCGGCTCGTACAAATGGTTGCGTGTATCATTAGCATACCAAAACTATGATATAAAATATTTATACAGCGGCATTTATGGCACCGGAACGGTAGCCTCATTTATTGGGTACCGCACGTATGTAAACTCATACAAAATTAAAAATCAAACAATAACACCGTCACAATCGGCAGGCGGGCCTGGCAACCATGCCCAAGGCTATTGGGGTTTTGAAACTACTGTTTTTGGCACACCTTTTACAGTTGATGGGCAAGCGCCTGCGGGTGCTACAACGGTGCCTAACCCAAACTTTGCAAACTCGCCCATACCGGCAGGTTCGTGTGTGGTTACTGGTAAGTTTGTAACTGTAAATGGTATTGAAGAAGCGCTAACGGTAACCGGCGAAGAAACACAGGATGTTGTTATTACCGTATCATTATCTACCAACAATAGTTTTGAGTGGATAGAAAATGGGGGTAACAACGTATACGAACCCGCTACCGATGCTGTAGTTGATATGGGCGTGCGAGGCTTAATTCCTTACAAACCCTAAATCTATATTAATAACCATTTTAACTAACTGTACGTAGTAGTTTTTCATGAGCATATCCCTTTTTAGCAAGCTGCGTTTTTTACTATGTGCAACATTAATTGCACCACTGTGTTTATTTGCCCAGCTAACTAACCAAACAGATGCCGCCGGCAAAAAGCAAGGCGTGTGGAAAAAGTATGATAAAGAAGGAAAGCTGAAATACGAAGGGCAGTTTAAAGATGATAAGCCGACAGGCAAATTTACTTACTACTACCCGTCGGGAAAAGTAAAAACTGAGTCGGTATTTAGCAGCAACGGCAGTATTGCCCGCAGCAAAAGCTACGACGAAGTTAACGGTAAGCTAATGGCGGTTGGCAAATACATTGATGAGAAAAAGGACAGCGTTTGGACGTATTACAATGTTGACCAAGTAGTAATTGCAACCGAAGTGTATGCCAAGGGGGTAAAAACCGGTACATGGAAAAGCTACTACCCCAACGGCAAATTGTTGGAGTTAAAAACATATAAAAACGGTTTGCTTGATGGCCCTTGGGAGCAGTATTTTGAAAGCGGCGCCATACGCACTAAAGCTACTTATGTAAAAGATAAGTTGGATGGTGTAGCTACCTATTACCAAGGCGAAAAAATGAAAGTAGCCGAAGGGCGCTTTGTAAAAGGCTTGCGCGAAGGGAATTGGAATTACTACAAACCCGACGGAAGCATTGATAAAACAGAAAAGTACAAAAACGGCGAACTGGTAGGTGGGCCGGTATTGAAAAAAGACCCTAAAGACACGGGGACAAAACCACCACCAAAGCAAGAGGAGGAATAATGAGTAAAAAAGGACGCGTACTGGTAGCCATGAGTGGCGGTATCGATAGCTCGGTAACGGCATTGCTATTGCACGAACAAGGATACGATGTGGTAGGTATAACCATGAAAACATGGGATTACGCATCGAGCGGGGGAAGCAAAAAAGAAACCGGCTGCTGCAATTTAGATAGCATTAACGATGCGCGCCAACTGGCGGTAAACCTAGGTTTTCCGCATATGATACTGGATATACGCGATGAATTTGGCAATTATATTATTGACAATTTTGTTGATGAATACATGGCAGGGCGCACGCCAAACCCCTGCGTACTATGCAATACCCACATTAAGTGGGATGCGCTTTTAAAACGTGCCGATAAGTTGGATTGCGAATTTATTGCAACCGGCCACTACGCGCAGGTTAGGCAGGAAAATGGCCGCTACATTGTATCAAAAGGCTTGGACGAAAAGAAAGACCAAAGCTATGTGTTATGGGGCTTATCGCAAGAGAGCCTTGCCCGCACACGTTTTCCTTTAGGTGGTTTCCATAAAAGCGATATACGCCAAATGGCCTTTGATGCAGGCTATTCTGAACTGGCCAATAAAAGCGAGAGCTACGAAATATGCTTTGTACCCGATAACGATTACCGTGGCTTTTTAAAACGCCGCGTTGATGGTATTGACAAGCTTGACGGCGGCAATTTTGTTGACCGCAACGGCGTTCGCTGGATTGCGGGGATCTTGCAACATCAATGGCGTCCAATGATCGTCCCCGTCAGGACCGA
>JANOCJ010000218.1:0-4977 GCA_031412115.1 Flavobacteriales bacterium | reverse complement strand
GCGAAGAGCTCTAACCATTTCAGGTTCATGGTGCCTTTGCACCATGTGAGATTTTTCATTAAAAACTTGAGGAAGAATTTCCGTTCCTAATTGAATTGCCTTATAATATGTTGTATCTACTCCTTTATGAGATATCCCGCGAAGTTCGCGAATTAAATTAATGAGAGCCCATTCAGTTTGATATTCGCGTCTCTCTTTTTCACTTTTAAATTCTTCCATGCAAGACTTTTTCTAGTAGCTTTTGATTAAGATAAGAATACGTCTAAATTATAATATCTATTCTTAATAAGCAATATTGTAGTATACAATAAGTTATAGATTAAATACTACTTCAAATAAGAAAGAAACAACTCCAGCCCTATCCTTTTCTCCGTATCCAGTTCGTAGCTGATGTATTTTTCAAAATACTCCAGCGCTTCGGCTTCATCTACATTGGGCAAGTTGACCAACTTAGCAGCTTCGGCTTTGTGTTGCATGCCGTAGCGTAGGGCGGCGTTAAAATTGGTAAGAAAAGCCTCGTCAAGCTTTTTATTTGATGCCCATACCGCAAATACAAAAGGCAAGCCTGTAAAGCATTGCCACTCTTCGGCAAGGTCATATACATACACGTATTTATCGTGCAGGCCAAAGGTACGGTCGCCAATAATAACAGCGGCAGTAGTACCATTGATAGTGTCTTCAAAACCCTCGGTAGTGTTTATAAATTCAGGGGTTATTTTCCAGTATTCGCGCGCCAACACCTGCACAAGTGTTACTGATGTGCGGCTTTGGTAATCCAACATCACCCGCTCAATATTCTCCAGCGGAACATGGCTTAACAGCAGCACCGATTTTACTTTGCCAACGGCACCAATGCAGTAGTCTGATATAATATGGTATTCCGGCAAATGGGGCAGCAAGGCTACGGGCACAAGCCCGGCATCAACAGTGCCGTCTTTCAATTTTTGAGCGCATACTGAGGGTATATCCTGCTGCAAATCTATTTGCCCGGCCAACTGTGGCGCATGCTGTATACCGTATAAAAACGGCAGTGTATTTAAATACGAAACAATAGAGAATTTAACGGGCACTACTTAGGGAGTTCGAGTTTGTATTTTTCTTTAAAATACACATCGTAGTTAGTAAATGTTTTTTGCTGCTGCACAACGGTTAGGTTAGCATCGGTAATTATGTACTGGGCATAATCGGCAGGGCCTAATAATGACAGGGCATCTTTATCGCCTTTTATAGCGTTAAAATACGTAGTTGCCGACTCTTGGTTTTTCAATCCTTTTACCACTACTATTTGCATAGTGTCGTTCAAAAAGCGGCTTTCAATCTTCAAATCAAGCAAGCTAAAAAACTCCGTATCAAAGTTTGATACGCTTACTTTAATCTCATTAACCTTTGCCTTTTTGTTCTTAATAAGCAACACATAGTTGTGGGTAGAATCGGGCGTTAAGGTAAACATCGTTAGCGCATCGGTATTTACCTGGCTATTATCGCCCAACACATTAGGGTTGTTGGTTTTGGTTTTAGCAATATAGTCAAGCAGGTATTGCGCTTGCTCTTTTACAGGGTCCATAGGGTAGTTATCTACCACATCGTGCAGGGCGCTTTCAAAAGCATCAATATTTTGAGTACGGCCTATTGCCAATGCACGAAGCAAAGCAAATTTGGGGCGGGTTTCTTTGTCGCTGTATTTAAGCAACGCCTCGTTGCTGCGGTTTACCACATCGGTATAAAATTCCTTTTTATACAGGTCAAAGGTTTCGTTATAAAACTTCTCAGCCTCGGCTTTAGCCAATTTTTCCGACGTTGGGGCTTGTGGGTTTTTAATTTTGTTGCAGTAGTCGCTTTGCGGAAATTCGCCACAAATTTTATCCTTGTAAACAGTCTCTTTGGCGCTGTTGCCCAAAAAGCCAAACAAGCGGTAAAGCTGGTAGTAAGTTGGCAGCTCGTACTTATTATCTTTAGGATAACGGGCCAGCATCTCTTCAAATATTTTTACAGCGGCCACTTTATCATCCAACTGCTCGCGGTAAATATTACCTGCATTATAATATGCATCTAAAATAAGGGCTTCGGCCTTGGTAAAATCCTCGGGGCTTTTAGGCAAAGCATCCATAATGCGTTTAAACTCTTTATCGCGTAGGGCCTTTTTAATAGCAACCGTATCATTACCTAACTTGGCTATGGTAGAGTCCACCTCTGCAGTATCCTGCTCAACCGGGGCAAGGCTTTGCTTGTTGCTTCGGCGCCAGTTATCTTCCAACTTACGGTCGCCCCAAAGGCGTTTAAAATCGCTAAAGCCGCTGGCACGTAGGGCTTGGTTGGTAAAGTAAAAACCTTGGCCGGTGGTAGTGCCACCCGTAGTTTGGTTGTTTTGTAAAAAGGGGTTGTTTACGTTGGTGCTGTTAGGCCCTGTATTGTTTTGCTGGGCCAGTTTTTCCTCACGCTCTTTTTTCTCTTTCAGGTCAATAAAAGCGTTAATTTTTTTGTTACGCTCGGTACTATCCATGCGGCCCATAGCCATCAAACTATCCTGCACCTGAATAATATCAAGGTTTTTAATCAACTCAGCAAGGCTTTTTTGCAATTCGCTGGTGCGTTTAAACTCAGGGCTTTCTTTATCTATAGATGTTGATGCACTATCATAATACGCTTTTGCCGGGCGGTACTCGCCATGGCCCAAGTATATGCGGCCAAGCGCCAGGTACGACAAGCCTTTTTGGTTGGCGTTGCTGCGACTGGTGCGTACCGATGTTTTAAAATCTTCAATAGCCCCGTTCTCATCCTCATCCCGCAACGACAGTTCGCCTAAGGCATAGTAAATCTGGTCTAAGTAATCGGAGTTTTTATCCTCGCGCGTCATCTTTATCAGCTTGGCACGTATGGCTTTAGGATTGCCATTTTCGCGGTCAAAGCTGCGTGCAATGTTTAGCGTGGCGTTAAAGTCCATGTCATAGCTAACATGGTATTTGCGCGCCAACTCATAATACTTACCGGCTTTTTTGTAATTTTTTTGCCTTTGGTAAATTTGGGCCAATATAAAAGTGTAACGGCCTTTTACCTTTTTATCGCGGCGCTTGGTAAGCTCAATGGCTTTTTCCAGCGGCTTTATCGCCATCGAGTCTTCGCCCTGTTTCAAATAAAAATCGGCAACAACGGCGTAATACTTATCTTTTAGCTTGGCAGGAAAATCTTTCTCATTCTTCATCCTGTCAATCACACTCTGCGCATCGGCCCACATGGCTAGTTCAGAGTATGTGCGTGCAAGGTAAAGCTGGGCTTCGTATTTAAAATTGTCTTTACGCTTCAGGCCCGATACAAATTCCAAGTCTTCCAGCGCGGCATAATAATCGCGTTTGTAAAAGCGGGCTTTGCCGCGCAAAAGGTAGCAAGGGTCTGTCCATTTGTTATACTGCTTGCCTTTAATAAGCATACCATGCTTGGTAACAGCAGTTTCGGCCTTTTTAATGGCCTTATCCATTTGGGG
This sequence comes from Flavobacteriales bacterium, assembly GCA_031412115.1. Classification (GTDB taxonomy): domain Bacteria; phylum Bacteroidota; class Bacteroidia; order CAMBQF01; family CAMBQF01; genus CAMBQF01. Next base: position 1,499 of record JANOCJ010000218.1, on the reverse strand, counting down.
GTAAATGCCTTTGGTTTGGTCTACCGTACCAAATTTAAACACCGGCAACATACGGTCATACTTGTCTACGTGGTTTTTCTCCAGCATAGCCACGCCCTCTTTCCAAGCCTCGTTGCCGTTAAAATAAATGTTGTAGCGGGTAGTAAGCGCATGGTAATTGCGTGCCAGCCAATTGTTCTTTTTGGTAGAACAACCGTAGAACAATAAAGACGCTACTGCCATTAGCAGCAAAGCTTTACTGGTTTTTATATGTATACCTTGTAGGGTCAAATTATATCCTTTGCCTGTTTAACGCACAAAAAACAAAAATATTGCATTTTGCGCACATACGGCGCTTTAGTTTTAGGTTTATTAACTTTTAGTAGTGGATAGTGGTGTTGGGTAGTGAACAACGAACAGAGAACAGTTTTTTTTTAACTCTCCCTTACAAGGGAGTACCCGAACGCAGTGAGGGGGAGGGATTGTCCTCGCGCGTAAGCAAAAAGTCTCCCTCTTTGAGGGAGTACCCCGGCTATGCCGGTGGAGGGAGGACACCAACTCCCCACCACAAAACGGCCTCTAATTTGTTAGTACAACAATAAAATGCCATTTTTGGCGCTTCAATTATAATGGGTAAAGGTTTTAACATATTGGTTGTGCTGCTGCTGTGGGTTGCGGGCGTAAATGCCCAAGTGCTTACGGAGTATATAGTGGTTAATGGCGATACCATTCCCGCTATGGGCTACGATACCTATGTAGTAAAGGGCAAGCGCGAGTTTGCCAGCAAAAAGAAGGAAAAAGCCTATATACTATTGGTGTTGAGGGTAAAAAAGGCCTACCCTGTGGCCAAACAAGCCGGCGACCGCTACCGTAAGGTGCTGGAAGAGGTTAAAAACCTGGACGAAAAAGCCCGCAAAAAGCGGATGAAAGATTTGGAAGACACGCTGAAAGCGGAGTACGAGCCTATCATCCGTAAAATGTCGCTAAATACGGGTATGATATTGCTAAAGCTGATTGACAGGGAAACAGGCCAAAGTTCGTACACGCTGGTAAAAGACCTTCGCGGGGCATTTAGGGCGGTATTTTACCAAGGCCTTGCGCGTATGTTTGGCGCCAACCTTAAAACCGAATACAACCCCGAAAACGACAACGAAGACAAGATGATTGAAGAGATAATTGGCAAGATAGAACGGGGGGAAGAATAGTTTTTAGTGAATAGATAACAGTGAACAATGAACAGCGGAATCGTCATTGCGAGGAGCCTGTCCGAATGGATGAGCCATTCATCCGGGCGGGCATAGCGACGAAGCAAACTATTAGGCGAAAAGGGGAGGGATTATAGCTGCGCAAGCAGAATCCCCCTCTTGAGGGGGTGGAACGAAGTGCCGGGGGAGTTTGCGTTAGGGATACTAGCGGCAGCCCGAGGCAGCATTAGCTGGCGAGGCTACAGCGGATAGCCCGACCGCCGTAGGCGGGAACGCCCAAGTATTAAACAATATCAACCCAAACGGGTTTTTAAT
>JANOCJ010000217.1:0-23523 GCA_031412115.1 Flavobacteriales bacterium | reverse complement strand
CCATAAGGGTAGTGGTAGCCACGTTTACAATGGTGGTGTCTATCAACTCCAACAATGCACACAGCACCACCGTAATGGTTATAATAGCCCGCCGCCAGCCGTATTCAACCAGCGCATCGGGGTCGTATTGTTTTACAACTTCCATGGTTATTTGGTATTTACCGCCACATTACAATTCATGCCGGGGCGTAATACTGCCTCGCCATTTTTGGTATTATCAATTACAATCTTAACCGGTACACGCTGCACTACTTTTACAAAGTTGCCGCTTGAGTTGTCGGGAGGGAGCAAAGAAAATTTAGCACCCGTTCCGGCTTGTATCGATTCTATTTTGCCTTCAAATTTTTTGCCGGGGTATGCATCAACTGATACTGTTACGGTTTGCCCTACTTTAAGGTCTTCAATTTGGGTTTCTTTAAAGTTGGCAACAACCCATACGGTGCTGTAGTCAACAATTGTCATTAAGCCCTGGCCGGGGTTTACAAGCTGGCCGGGTTGTACATTTTTGCGCGATACAAAACCGTTTGACGAGGCTACAACATAAGCGTATGATAGGTTTAGTTTAGCTAAATCAAGGTCAGACTGGCGTTGGTCAACCGCAATTTCGGCCAGGCGTATTTGCCTGTTGGCGGTAGTAGTTTGCGAGCCCGATGCGCTAAATTGGTCTTTAGCCGTAGCCAATTGTTTTTGCGCTGTAAGCAACTGCTTTTCGGCAATTTCTTTGTTGGCTTTAGCATTATCTAACTGCTGCTGCGTTGCCGATTTTGAGTTAAACAACGTAAGGGTGCGGTTATAATCTTGTGTGGCCTGCCATACGCGCACGTCGGCAGCATCAACGTTAGATTGGGCCGTGGCTATGTTTGAGTTGCTAACGTTGGTATTGGCTGCTGATGAGCCGGCACTGCTGCGGGCTACATCTAAATTGGCCTTGGCATTTTCCAGGTTTATTTCGGCCTGTTTTACTCTAATAACAAGGTCGCGGGTGTCAAGCGTTACAAGGGTATCGCCTATTTTTACTTCCTGGTTGTCCTTTACAAATACCTTTTCAACAAAGCCGCTTACTTTAAACGACATGGGGTATAGGTTAGACTCTATCTGCGAGTTTTCAGTATCCTCGTGTGCCATGCCGTAAGCTATTTTGCTGTAGGCAAAGTATATACCACCCAATACGGCTATACCTAATACCACACGTAAAACAATGGTTCGGGTAGTTGTTTTTTTAGGGGTTTCTTCTTGTTGTACTTGTTCCATGACTAAATTTTATTGGTGTTAGAATTTTGTGTTTCTGTTGTTTTTTTATATCCCCCTCACGGAGGGGGTGCCCCGGCTTGCCCGGGGTGGGGGAGGACGCTTATGCTTATCTTCCTACTGATTTTAATAACCTGAAATAAGCTACCTGCGCATCAACCTTGGCATTTAGCAGGTTTATCTCGCCTTGCATTACAAAAGCATCAGCATCCAACAAATCTGTTTGCAAATTCAAGCCGGCATCAACCTTGTTTTTGGTTACGCGTTGGTTTGCCTTTGCCTGTTGCAACGATTTTTGTGCGGCTTCAATTTTTGCCTTGGCAACACTGTAAGCATTATAGTTGGCGTTTACCTCCATCTTAATATTATCTTCAATAATAGCTGTGGTAACGGAGCTTTGCTCCAGGTTAAATTTAGCCTCGCGCACTTGGGCACCGGTAGTGTATAATTGGGTAATGTTCCAGTTTAGCGTTACGCCAATATCCCAAGTGTTTTTAAACTCAGCCGCCTGCGGAAAAACACGCTGGTTGGGCCTGTTGTAGTAGTAGTTAAAGCCTGCAACAAGGCTTGGCATATAACCGCCTTGGGCATTTTTAATGTTCATTTTGCTAACCAACGTGCGGCTTTCTGATGCTTTCTTTTCCGAACGGTTTTCTATGGCTTCTTTAATCCATTCGGCACTGGCTTTTTGCTCCGCAACGGGAAATAATGTTGTTTCATCAAACTCAAGCAAAGCATTTTCTGCTAAGCCCAACATAATAGCTATGTTATAACTAGCTGTTGATAGTGCACTCTCTACATCCAGCTTGCTAATGTCGAGGTTGGTTTGTACCAAGCCGGTACGCAAAACATCATTCTCTAGCGCGGTGCCCGCATTGTACATATTGGTAATATCGGTAATGCGAGATTGGGCCAGCTTTAAATTTTCAATAACCAGTTTAAGTGTTTGCTGCCCTTTGTATAGGTTAAGTACTGCACTAATAGTATTAAAGCGTATTTCGGCAACATCTCTCTCGGCATCCAGTTTAGCTGCCGCTTCTAAGTATTGGGTCGATTTTAAATTGTTTTGGTTGCGCAACCCGTTAAATAGGGTAGAGGAGATACTGGCGCGATTGGTATACTGGTTTAAAATTTGGGGGTTAAGCGCTTGCGAACCAATGCCCGGAATGTTGATAGTAAAAGGTTCAATATTGTCGCTAAGCCTGGTGTAGCCGCTAGTAATAGCAACTTGCGGTATAAAAGCGTTTTGCCCTTGGGTTACTTTGCTGTGTGCTGCATTGGTTTTAGCGGTTGTTAGTTGCAACTGCTTGCTGTTGGTAATAGCCAGTTGCACCGCCCCATCCAGCGTTAGCTTTTGGGTTTGTGCCAATGCGCTACCGGCAAGTATGGTTAGAAAAAAAATGGTTTTTAGTGTTTTCATATAATTAGGACTTAAACTTATTCAAACGTTTGTTTAATGTTTTGGTAAAAATTAGGGAGCTAAAAAGCGTTTCATCATGTCTTTAAGGTGGGCTTTCATACGGTCGCGGTGCTTTTGGCTATAAGCCCCTTCAATGGTGTCTTCTTTAAGCAACGACATGGCCATCATAGGGTTGCTAACATATAATTTCATAGGCCCTATAATAGATACAATGGCTAACTGTGCATCCACCGGCCGAAATTCACCTTTCTTAACCCCCTCTTCAATAATATCTTTAAAAGCAAGTTGATTGTCGGCAAAGCGTTTGCTTAAAAAAGCATGGATGTGCTCGCGCTGCGAGGTGCCCAGTTCTGAAAATACAATATTCATAAACTTGCGGTTGCCAACAATCTTGTCAACGTAACGGTCAATAATATAAGTCAGTTTATCCCATGCCAAGCCTTCGCCATTAGGAAATGCCTCACCAATATCCTCGCGTATAGTAACCATTTTTCGCTCTATAACAGCCACATACAGGTTTTCTTTCGAGCCAAAGTAGTACGAAATCATGGCTATGTTTATATCAGCTTTTTTGGCAAGTTCGCGTATACTTACCCCATCAAAACCATGCTGAGAAAATAACTCTTCAGCTACATCCAGTATCTGGTCTTTTTTCTCGTAGCCCGATTCGTTTAATATAACAGGTTGTTTTTTCACACTGCAAAATTAAACAAACGTTTAATTAATTTCCAAATAAATTAGTTGAAAGTTTTATAAAAGGTTGGTTTTGAACTAAAAATATATTGTTTGAGGCCGTTAAACAGGAAGGTGCTGACATTGTTGAGAAAGCGGCCCGAATTGTATGAACTTTTTGCCTGTTTAAAAATTTCCTATCAAAAATTGTTCCATTATAATGCAACCCGTATAAATTTGCGTCGTATAGGATATAACAAATTGCTACTATGTTAAAACAGGGACTACAACAAAAAATGCTGCAAAAGCTGTCGCCACAGCAGATACAGCTTATGAAACTGTTGCAGGTGCCTGCAGCATCGCTTGAAGAACGTATTCAAGAGGAACTGGAGAGTAACCCTGCATTAGAAGAAGGCCGCGACGAAGACGGCCAGGACGAAGAAATTTCAGCCGAAGGCTTTGAAGAAGTGTTGGACGAAAAGGAGCCCGGCGATAATGAAAACGATACCCCGAACGATGATTTTATTGGGGAAGATGCTGCGCCGGTTGAAGATTACAGCACATCGGACGACTATGAAAGTGACAACAAGCGCGACGATTTTGAGCTTGACCCGTATATGGACGATGATGAAGTTCCGTCATACAAACTATCGGTAAACAACACCGCGCCCGACGATGAGCGCCGCGATATTCCATTTGCTTCCGGCGAAGGCTTTCAGGATTTGTTGATTGCCCAACTGGGTATGCGTGTGGCCGAAGACCGTTGCCGCAAAATTGGCGAATACATTATTGGTAACATTGATGAGCAGGGCTACTTGCGCCGAGAGGTATTTGCTATTGTTGATGATTTGGCTTTCTCGCAAAACATTAGCACTGCCGAGGATGAGGTGGTAGAGATACTACTTATTATACAGGAATTTGACCCCGCAGGTGTTGGTGCCCGCGATTTGAAAGAATGCCTGCTGCTGCAACTTAAACGCAAAGACTTAAGCCTGCCGCAGGTAAAATTGGCGGTGCAAATTTTAGAGCGTTGCATGGATGAGTTTTCTAAAAAGCACTACGATAAAATTACCCGCAAGCTGGATGTAACTGATGATGAGTTGCGCGAAGCCGTAAATGAAATATTGAAGCTTGACCCTAAGCCGGGCAACTCGTATAACGACTCGCAAAAATCGACCCAGCAAATTATACCCGACTTTATTATTGCCAATAACGACAGCCTGTTGGAACTTACCCTAAACTCGCGCAATATGCCCGATTTAAAGGTGAGTAGCACGTATAATGAAATGCTGCGCGAATACTCTAAAAACAAGGGCAGCCGCAGCAGTAAAGAGGCCGTGCAATTTGTTAAACAGAAAATAGATGCCGCTAAATGGTTTATTGATGCCCTGCGCCAGCGCAATGATACCTTATTCCTGACCATGCACGCCATTATGCAATACCAGTACGAGTATTTTTTAGAGGGCGATGAAATCAAAATGAAGCCGATGATATTGAAAGATATTGCGGACATTGTAGGGCTTGATATTAGTACCGTATCGCGTGTGGCTAATAGCAAATATGTGCAAACCCACTTTGGTACTTTCTTGCTTAAATCATTCTTTTCTGAGTCCCTTTCAACCGATTCGGGCGAGGAAGTATCAACCCGCGAGGTGAAGAAAATTTTAGAAGATGCCATTGGTGCCGAAACCAAGGGCAAACCGCTGACTGACGATAAACTGACCAAACTGTTGCAAGACAAAGGTTATAACATTGCCCGCCGCACGGTTGCTAAATACCGCGAACAACTGGGCATACCCGTTGCTAGGTTGAGGAAGGAATTGTAAATAGTTCTCAGTTGCCAGTTGCCAGTTCCCAGAAAAAAGTTAGCCCCGACCAAAAAGAGCGGGGCTATTATTTTTTATCAATCACTATTTACTGGCAACCGGCAACTAAGAACTAGCAACTCACAACTAGGAACTAAGCTTCAGCTTACGTGTTTTATAGTCTATATTGGCGTTGTATTCGCCTAAAATATCGCCACCCAAAACCCCGTCAATAGGCTCAATGCCAATTTTAGCGTAGCTCTCATTTACATGGCTAAGGTCAAGCGTCATAGCAGTGTAATTGTGTAAGGTAATACTGCCAATTTCAAGGCTGTCAAGGTTTACCAAATGGCCCCGCATAGAGTCGGTACCCAAGCCGGTAGATAGTTTATCCAGTTCGGCAAAAGGGGTAGTTTCATGTACAAAAGTTTCAAGCCGGGCGCGGTCAAAAACTGTACGCGATGCGCCGGTATCAATCAATAAGTTAGCTTTTTTGCCTTGTATTTTTGCGCTTATATATAAGTGGCAACCATTATCTTCAATAGCGATAAGGTTAATACTGATACGGGTAGCAGGTATATTTTTTTTGTCGGTCATTCGTTCCAATCCTCAATCTAAAACAAAAATAAAGCCGGTGCTGCATAATACAACACCGGCTTTCAACTATTTTGTTCTTGGTTTACGCGCTAACATTCATACGGTCCAAAACATCCATTGTTTCTTTAACCGCGGCAGATGAGGCATGCAACAATTGCATTTCATCGTCATTTAGTTTTAGCTCAATAATATCTAAGATGCCTTTGCGGCCCAATTTTACCGGAACGCCCAAATACACATCGCTTAAGCCATATTGGCCCGTTAGCCATGTACATACAGGGTAAATGCGGTTTTGGTCGCGCAATACAGCTTCAACCATTTGGGCAGCGGCTGCGCCGGGGGCGTACCAGGCCGATGTTCCCATAAGGTTTACCAACTCGCCACCTCCTTTTTTGGTGCGCTCAACAATAGCGTCAAGTCGGGCTTGGTCAATAAGTTCGGTTACAGGTATACCGGCAACAGTAGTGTAGCGTGGCAGTGGCACCATAGTGTCGCCGTGGCCACCCATCAAAACCGCTTGTATATCTTTAGGCGAGCAGTTTAGTGCTTCGGCTAAAAATGCACGGTAGCGGGCAGTATCTAAAATACCGGCCATGCCAAATACGCGGCTGCTATCAACCTTAGCAGTAAGGTACGCGCAATAGGTCATTACGTCAAGCGGGTTTGAAACCACAATGATAATGGCGTTTGGCGAGTGTTGGATAATATTTTCAGTAACCGATTTAACAATACCGGCGTTGATATAAATAAGGTCGTCGCGGCTCATGCCCGGTTTACGTGGCAGGCCCGATGTGATAACAACAACATCAGAGTTTGCTGTCCTTTCGTAATTGTTGGTAACACCTACAGTACGGGTATCGTACAGGTTGATAGGGGCTGTTTGCCAAATATCAAGAGCTTTACCCTCGGCTATACCTTCTTTAATGTCTACAAGAACTACCTCATTGGCAATCTCGCGTGAGGCTAAAACATTGGCGCATGTAGCACCTACGTTGCCTGCACCTACTACTGTAACTTTCATGTTTGTTAGGAGTTTAAATTATTCGCGGCGCGAAGATAAAAACAATTTTGCCGTATAGCAGGGTTATTGCATGCTATTGTTAAATTCTTTTTGTTTGCATAGTATATAAACATTTTCTATTTTTGGTTTAATTAATATAAGGTGAAAAAGACTGCAATATCGCATATAACCCGTTTGTGCTTACTGGCATCGCTCTTTATCTCCGTTGGCGTTTATGCCCAAGCCCCTGAACAAGACTGTTTTAACGCCATTCCCGTTTGCAACCTTTCGTATAATCAACCTAATTCGTATGTTGGCTCGGGCGACGTTTTAAATGAAATTGGACCCGGCTCGTGCTTGGGTGCAGGCGAATTAAATGCCGCTTGGTACATTATTACTGTACAAGCCAGTGGCGATTTAGCTTTTAACATTACCCCTAACGACCTTACCAACGATTATGATTGGGCGGTATTTAACCTTACTAATGCTGCTTGTGCCGATATTGCTACTAATGCAGCAGGTTTGCAGGTTTCGTGCGATTTTTCAGGCTCTACATTTCCTGATGGTATTACAGGTGCCAACGGGGGGATAGACTCGCAAGATGAGCCTGTGATACCCGTTTTGGCCGGAGAAACCTATGTTTTGTGTGTAAGTAATTTCTCTAACTCCCAATCGGGCTATACGTTAGATTTTGGTCCTTCCACGGCTAATATTATTGATAACGTCCCTCCGGGTGTTGTGGGTGTTACCCAGCCCATAGCGTGTGGCAGCAACCAGCTCGAATTTAGCTTTTCTGAAAGTGTATTGTGTAATACTGTAGCCGCCGGCGATTTTGCTCTTAGTGGCCCCAGCGGCAACTTTGTAATATCATCGCTTATTGGCGCTGCATGTGCTGCAGGCGGTACGTTTGAATCTACTTTTACCCTTACCGTTTCGCCTAATTTAACCGAGAGTGGTAATTATACTTTGTCTCTTATAGGTGCCGTTACTGATAACTGTGGTAACCCGGCTGTGTTTCCGGCTGACTTTCCTTTTGTTATTGCTGCGGTAGTTCCGCAAATAACTATTGTTGATGAGTTTTGTGGTAGAAATGATGGCCAGATAGATGTAAACATTACAGGCGGAACCCCCCCTTACAGCATAGCATGGGATGCCCCGCTTAGCGGCCAAACCGACTCAACAATATTGAATTTGAACGATGGTACCTATACCGGTACCATTACTGACGTGAACGGTTGTGTAGCCCCAATACAGGCCGTTGTAAACGACCCATTATATTTTACCATTACCACATCGGCCGTAAATGATTTGTGTACAGCCTTTACCGGTTCGGCTTCGGTGCAGGTAAATGGTGGTGTTGGGCCATTCAACTATTCGTGGAACGACCCTTGGCTGCAAACTACCCCAACCGCGGCTAACATTAGTGCCGGTATTTATACCGTTACCGTTACTGATGCCAACAACCCCACCTGCCAGCAACTGGCCGACGCTACGGTACTTGACTTTAATGATGTAACAGCCGGTTTTTATGCCAACCCGCCCGAGGTATTGTATTTAGACCCTACCGTTACTTTCCGCAACACATCGGTAAATGCTATTAGCTACCAATGGGATTTTGGCGATGATAGCCCGATTGAAACTATTGATAATCCTATACACACGTTTCCTGCTACGCCCGGCTTTTATAATGTAAGCCTGGTTGTACTTAGCCCAAGCGGCTGTACTGATACTATGGTTATACCGGTGCGCGTGGTTTACGATTTAAACTTTTATGTGCCTACGGCTTTTACGCCCAATGGCGATTTGATAAACGAAGAGTTTAAAGTATATAGCGACGGTATTAACTACAACGATTTTGAATTGGTAATTTGCGACCGTTGGGGCCACCAAGTGTATTATACCACCAACCCATTTGAAACATGGAACGGCGCTTTGAATAACGAAGGCGAAATTTTACCCGACGGTATATACGTTTACCGTTGCAGGTTTACCCAGCTTTATGATAATGTAGAGCACAAGTTTATGGGCAGGGTAGCGCTTATTAAGTAAAGCGCAATTCAACTACTTTTTTAGTCTCAAAAAATTCTTCTTTAAAATACTTGGTTATTGGCGTTTCGTATAGTGGCCAAAATACATTTTCAATTTCTTCGCTAAGGTCGCCGCCTTTAAGGCATAGCAAACTGTTTTTTACCTTATGTTGCACCTTTTTGCCCATGGGTTTCATGGGTATGTTTAACCAGCCCAATAGTTGAGGTACGGGTGCAACGGCGCGGGTTACGGCATAGTCAAACGGTTGCCTTATATTCTCAACACGGTCGCACACTGCTGTTACATTGGTTAGCTGCAAACTCTCGGCAACGGCTTGTACTACTTTTATTTTTTTTAGAATAGAATCGCAAAGCAAAAACTGTGTTTCGGGGTACAGTATAGCCAACGGTAAGCCCGGAAAGCCGCCGCCGGTGCCAATATCAAGCACCTGCTGCTTGGGTTTAAACTGCACTATTTTGGCAATGGCTAATGAGTGCAACACATGACGCTCGTAAAAGTGTTCAAAATCTTTGCGCGATATCAGGTTGATTTTGCTGTTCCAATCGGCATACAGCTCGCCCAGTTGTTCAAAGCGCGCCTTTTGCTCGTCAGTTAAATTCGGAAAATGTTGGTATATCAGTTCAACCCCCATGCTATTTGTTGTTATAAATTTTTTCCAGCGTAGCGCCAATGGTTCCGCTAGGCTTGTCGGCTGGGTATTTTAGTACATTGCCCGCCGCATCTATTAAGTAAAACGCCGGGTACGAAAGTACCTCATAATCATCTACCAATTGCTTATTGCCTTTGCTGTTTAAAAACACCCACTTGTATTTGTTGCGGTTTATTAGCGCCAGTGTTTTGGTTTCATCCTCATAATTACCAATGCTGATAAAGGCAATGCGCCTGCCAAACTCTTTTTCTAACTCTTTTATCAAATCAATTTCTTGTACCGATGGTATGTTGTTCTCATCCCAAAAGGATAGGTACACCACTTTGCCCCTAAAATCGGCCAGCGAAACAGGCAGGCCCGTTACAATATTTTTAAGGGTAAAGTTGGGCGCTGCGGTACCAATACGTAACTTCTCTAGCTTAGCCAGCAGGTGGGTTGCTATTAGTTTATTATCGGGCGTAAGGGCTTTTTCGGCTGCGTATTTCAACATCTCCAGTATGCTGTATTTAACCATGCCGGGGCGATAAAATAATTCGCCCAAGCCTTTTATTAGGTAGAGTTCGCGCACGGTATCGTTCTGCAACGTGCTATCCTGTTTAAGCAAGTTTAGTGCCTTGTCAAAATCGGCATTTACGTTTATGGCATTAAGCAGTTTTTGGCCTTTGGTGCTTATTACAAAACCTTTCAAATCGCCCTCAAACGCTTGGTTAAACAAGTCCATATAGGCAATGTTGGTATACAAAACCGGCTTGTTATTAAAGTACTGTTTAATAATAGTTTTTTGCGATTTTATATTGGCCGATAACTCTAACGATGCTATGCGGTAGGTTATATAATCGTCAATAAACCCGGACTTTGTGCTTAAAGGGTAATCTACTTTCAGTTTCTTAATAAAATCGCCAAACGCCTTTTGGCCTGTTTTGCGTAGTATTAGCTTATAGTTAGCCAGTATAAAATCATTATACTCAGCATCAAACTTAGTAATGGGGATATTTAATGCTTCGGCCATCATACCGCCGCCAAATACCAAAGGCTTTAGTACCGAATCTTTAGCAAAGCCTACAGTATCGGGTATAGTTACTTCAAGATAAGCACTAGGGGCTAAATAAAAATCGTACTGCAAACCACCAATAGATACGTAAGCGTAAACGGTTTGTTTGGCAGGGTTTTGTAAGGTGAAACTGCCGTTAGTTCGTATGGTTGTACTATCCAGCAAAACGGCGTTACCGGTTATAAAATCATTAATAGTATAAAGGTATACGGGTTGGTTTTTAAATACGGGGGCATTGCCGCCAATGGCAGCTAATTGCGCCTGCAAAGCAAATGCGCAAAGGCCTAAAACAACGGTGCTAAAAAATTTATTCGCCATACAGGTTAACTGCCGCGGGTACAAAGGGAGTAGCATTGCCCCCGTTTTTAATAATGTCGCGTACAATGGTAGAGTTTATGGACGATAATTCAGGTATTGAAAGGATAAATACAGTTTCTAAGCCGGGCATCATAGCGCGGTTCATATTTGCAATGCTCGATTCGTACTCAAAATCAATACTGCTACGCAAACCGCGTACCATATATTTGGCGTTACGCTCTTCGCAAAACTTAACGGTAAGCCCCTCGTATACGGCAACGCTTACTTTAGGTTCGTTGGCAAATATGTTTTTTATCCATTGCAGGCGTTTTTCAACGGGGTAAAAACCCTCCTTGCGCGAGTTTACTCCAATGGCAATAATCAACTCATCAAACAAAGGCACACTGCGGCGTACAATATCCTCGTGGCCTATGGTAAATGGGTCAAACGACCCCGGAAAAACAGCTATTTTTTTCATGCCGTAAATGCTAATTTCTACTATTCAAAAGTATTATTTATCCTCTTCTTTCCCCGTAAACTTATCCTGCGTATACATACTAAAATTTACTTTGCCATAATGCCTGCGCTGATCAAAGGCCGGGTGGGCAGAAAAGTCGGTTTTGTTAGAGTGTTCCAGCACCAGCATACCGCCTTCTTTCAGCAACCCGTTCTCAAAAACCATTTGGGGTATTTTTTCAATACCCTCTAATTCGTATGGTGGGTCGGCAAAAATCAGGTCAAACTTATCGTTACTATTCTTTAAAAATTTAAACACATCAAAGGTAAACACACGGGCGGTGTTCTCTTCTTTCCATGTTTCCAGCGTTTTTTTAATAAAACGGCACGATGCCGAATCCAGCTCTACGCAGGTAATATCCATTACCCCGCGCGATATCAGTTCGTAAGTAATGTTGCCTGTGCCGGCAAACAAATCAAGCACCCGTATCTCTTCAAAATAAAAATTATTGTTGAGGATATTAAAGAGGCCTTCTTTGGCAAAATCGGTAGTGGGGCGTGCAGGCAAATTGCCCGGGGCTATTACACTACGGCCCCTGTATTTGCCGCTTATGATACGCATAGATACTGGTTAAAAAGGTTAAAATAAAAATGGCGTGGCAGCTCTTGCAACGCTATACTAAGCGTATAAAAAGGCTTGGGGTTGTAATAGCTAACGCGCTGTATGTACTTATTCAACAAATCGTTTAGGGTTGACTGGGGCTCAATTTCGCCCAGCAGTATAACCTGCATTTCCTGCGGGTTGTAGCCCAGTTGCTTGCAGGTATTAAGGGTATGGTATACAAAATCTTCGGCGCTATCATACGCGTAGTAGTTGTATAGCTTCAGCTTTTCATCTTCCGTTATTACAATATCAAAATGCCGTGCCTGAACGTGAATGTATATATTGGTGCCCTTAATGTTTCCTGCCAACAGCAGGCTCTCCAGCAATACGCGCGAGTGGTGGGTAATACCAAAATTGGTTAACGTGTTGGTGCAAAAATCTTCAATAGGTATGGGTAACGAGAATATGTTGTAGGCATTTAAGCCTTTTACTTTTTCAAAATACAGGTTTTCGTCAACCAGCGGGCCGTGGTTTAGTATATAATAATCCTGCGAGTATGCTTCGTCAAACAACGCTTCGGGCACTAGGGTAGCCTGGCGGCTAATCCACGCAAAAGTGCTTTTGGCATATTTATATTCATGTAGGCCGTTGGCTTCAAACTCGTGTGCAAGCCTTTCGGCAAGGGCTGCGCCGCTCAACTTCTCCGTAAAATTGCGGTAACCTGTGGCCACATAGCGGTTGCCCAGCGTATCAAGCAAAGCAAAACCAAAAGAGCAGTCAGACGCCTCCACACTAAGGTGCAGGTTTGATGGCCTTATAGCCGCCAATAATTCTTTATCTATTAAAACTGTGTCCAAAAGCCTTGCAATATTACTGTTTTATAGCCATAGCCGGTGCGTGGTTACTTATTTTCCCAAGATGCCCTTAATGTTGGCTCCACTGTAGAGCCTATGCTTAATGGGTCGTCAGGGTCAAAAGGGTTGGGGTCAGCCACCTCCATATATTCTACCCCGTTGTTGGTTAAAATTGTTAAGCTAAAAGTTTGCCTTGCCTTGTTAAAAGGCACAAAGCCCAGGTTGTATACATTATAGCTCTTGCCAAAAACAGAGTCGGCGGGGTTTACATAAGTATAAGGCACCGCTTTAGCATTAGCAGGGGTAAGCTTGTAGTACTTTTTAATTTTGCCTTTGGCCAAAAAGTAGCGCAGCTCAACAAAATTTTTGGCGTAGTGGCCATGCTCGCCTTTGTATACAATCTGTGCATCGCGCACGGCCAACAATTCTTTTTTAATAGCGGCATATCGCTTGGCTTTTTCGTTTTGCCATTTTACAGGTTCGCGTATAGAATCGTACAGGCGGTAACCCATGTAGATTATTACTATAGCCAATACTATTTCTATTATGCGCCTAATCATTCCGCGCTAAAATACAGTTTTCTGCCTCATGTCGCCCTTCTGCATTAATAGAACAGTTAAAATACTCTCCCCCCTCTTTGTAGGGTAATTTTAACGTACATGGGTGTTATTTTATAAGATGCACATTAGAATAGCATTAGAATTAATAAAAAATTCCTATCATTGTGCATGTTCATATACCGTCAAAAAATACGTACACGTTACAACCATACCGACCGTATGGGGTATGTATACTATGGGCGCTATGCTGAATTTTTTGAAGAAGCGCGCGTTGATGCCTTGCGCAGTATAGGGGTAAGTTACAAGGAAATGGAGGAGGAGGGTATGTATTCGCCGGTTATTACTTTGCGCGTAAATTACTACCAGCCTTTGTATTATGATGAGTTGATTACCGTTGAGGCTATTGTACCCGTTATGCCCACAATACGCACCAAATTTATTTTTAAAGTGTATAATGAAAAGGGAGAACTAACGGCAGACGGCGAAACGTCGTTGGTTTTTGTAGATGGGGTTACCCGTAAGCCAGTGCGCCTGCCCGAAGTGGTTGAAAAGGCACTAGCCCCGTTTTTTACTGAGGGGTAAATACATACAATACATTAAAAGGGGCTTAAAATGGGCAGTGTTTTGTTCTTCGCGCAACCTTAAAATCAGACGTGGCAGTAATTGTATACACGTTGTTAGGCGTGTGTTTGCTACTTTCGTGGTATGTTCTCTCACAAACACCAAGTTAGGGTAAGGTACAGCCATACCGATAAAATGGGTTATGTATACTATGCCCGCTATGCCGAATTTTTTGAAGAATGCCGTATGGAAGCGTTTCGCAGCTTAGGTTTGCAATATAGGGAGATGGAAGACGAAGGCATATTTTTTCCTATTCTCACCCTACGCGTAAATTATTACCAGCCGCTGTTTTATGACGAGTTGGCTACCATAGAAACAACAGTAGCCCACAAACCCGGTATACGCATAAAGTTTACCTACAAAGTGTTTAACGAAAAAGGCGACTTAACAGCCGACGGGGAAACATCGGTAGTATGTATAGACGGCCAAACACGCAAGCCTTTGCCTATGCCCGCCATTGTTGAAAAAGCCTTTGAACCCTATTTTACAGGTAACTAAAAGCCAATACCTTCGTACCAAGTTTAAACGCTTGGCAACCCAACATTATATAAGGCTGTATATTACCTGCTTTTTGGCAGTGCTGGCTACCTATGCAGCGGCCCAAACCAAGGCTGTTATTACCCCCAACAATGCCGATTGCCTTAAAGCCATTGAGGTAAAAGATACGGTATTTGGCCCAACCACGCCGCCTGCGGCTTTTGGCGCTAAAAAAGAGGTGGAGGGCAACGACAAAAAATCGTTGTATTATTTTGAGGAGGAACACCACACCGTATGGTACACCTTTAAATGCAAATGCAGCGGCACACTCACCTTCGACATCATACCCGAGACCCCTACCAACGATTACGATTTTATGCTGTTTAATTATAAAAAGGATACCGCCTTTTGCAATAAAATAGCCCGTAAGGAGATTAAGCCTATACGCAGCAACATTGCCCGCAACAATAAAAAAGCAAAAAGCATAACGGGGTTATCGCTAACGGCTACCGATGAGTTTGTACACTCAGGCCCGGGCAACAATTATAGCAAAGCGGTTGAGGTGGTTAAAGACCAACGTTTTTACCTTTTGGTAGATAATGTGTACACCGGCGGCAAGGGCCATACGCTGCGTATACATTACCGTTGCAGCGGCTTGGCAAAAGCACCCGCAAAGGGAGTTACCAAACCTGTAGTTACTATCGATTCAAACTTTACGCATATAGATGTAGCTAAGCTTGATGTAGGCACTACGCTTACGTTAAAACACATCAATTTTTATCCGGATGAAACACGGCTGATGCCCGAATCGGAGCCGGAACTAAAAAACCTGCTAAAGGTGCTAAAGGATTTTCCTTTGCTGCGCATAGAAATTGGGGGCCATGTAGATGGTAAGTTCAACCTCAATACATCATACTACCAAAGCCTTTCTATAGGCCGCGCATCGGCTATTTATAAGTATTTAATTGAGAATGGTATTAGCGAATCGCGCCTTACCTACCGCGGCTACGGCAATACTAAAAAGTTGTATGCCGAACCCAAAAACGAAAACCAGGCCAAACTAAACCGCCGGGTGGAGATTAAGATTTTGAGCAAGTAATAATTAAAGAATTAAAAAGCGAAAGAATGCCACAATCAGCACATTTTTTAATTGCTTTATTTTTTAGCTTTTTAATTATTGCCTGCCAACCCGTAGCCAAACCTACAGAGCATGTTAATGCAGAAGAAAAGCAGCAAGTAGATTCGGTGTTTCCTCCGGTGGTAAACATAAACCAGCTAAAGCAAACGGCTATGGTTGCTACGCTTGAAAGTAAACTACCTCAGGATAAAAATGCCATTTATGCCTCGTCATTATTATACGCATGGGAAAAAGTAGGCGTTTTATTAGGTGGAAAAATACTTGTTAAAGAAGCTGACACAAGCGAATTTTATTTAATTAATAATTCGCGTAGCTACCTAAAAACATTAAATGCCTATGAATACAGCGCCGAAGCGCACCGGGAAGGGGATGCTTTTGTAGCTACATCATCCTTTAATAAAGCATTGCCTTTTATGGTTGAGATGCAAAAAATAGACCAGACGAGTTTTAACAACCAACCGGTAAAAGCATTTGGCATACAATACTACAATGATGAGGTAGCAAGGGCTGTACGTATTTTATATTATAAAGATGATAATAATTTTATTGTAAGCTTATGGTGCTTGGATGAGGGGCATGAAATGTATTTATACAAATCATCAACCTATAAGTCAACAATGGCAATGCTTTATAAGCAAATGCGAGGTTTAATTAGTAAGGGCTTTGAGAAAAAGCGCAGGATTGATGAAGAGTGGAAGTTTAAATTTACAGAGGATGATAAACTCATCATACCTGAATTGAGGTTTAATATACTGGCCAATTATTCAAATATTGCAGGCCATACTTTTTACTGTAAAGACAGCGAACATATTTTGCAAGAAGCCCGGCAAAGTATTGCCTTTGTGTTAAATGAGAAAGGAACTGTTTTAGATAGTAAAGCTTATGCCGCAGGAGATTCGGCAGTTGCACCGGGTGCAGAGAAACCACATCCTAAAAATTTAGTGTTTAATGGGCCTTTTGCCATTTTTTTACAAAGAAAAAATGCGGACAACCCCTATTTTGCTATGATGGTAAACAATCCCGAACTAATGGTGAAAAAGCCTTAACGCCCAATCCTCTTTAGCCCTTCAACCGCCTTATCGTAATTAGGCATTTTTTGCAAAGCCATTTTATAGTCGGCGGCGGCGGCATCCATATTTTTCAATTTCTCGTTGCAAACGCCACGCATATAGTAAGCTTCAAAATAGTTAGCATCGGCATTTATGGCCTCGTTAAAATGCTTTATCGCTTCGGCATAATCCTCTTTATACACAAAGTTTATATAGCCAATATTGTAGTGTGCCGACCGGTTATTGGGCATAATTTGGGTAATGGTGGCATATTGCGCCATAGCCTCGTCAAAGCGGCCGTTGGTTTGGTAAAACTCGCCCAGCAGGTAGCGCACATTTACATCTTGCGCATTAATTTTTAGCGCATTTTTAAAATACTGCTCGGCTAGCGGGTCGCCTTTTTTAGCGGCTATAATACCCAGGTTTTCATAAGCCACAAGGTAGTCGGGGTCTTGCTCTACGGTAGTTAGAAAATTATTTACAGCGCGGCCGGTATCGCCCATATCAAGGTAAGCCATACCCTTGGTAAAATAGCCACGGGCAAGGTGTTCATCAACCTTAAGGGCCTCGTTGCTGTAGTTAAGCGCCTGCTGGTAATCTTTTACATACAGGTAAAGCTCACCTAGTTTTAGTAATGCTTCGGTGTTTTTAGGGTCAAGCTGTATACATTTTAGTAACGACGATTCGGCATTGCCACTCTTTTTCATCAGCATGCACAAATCGGCATAAGTAAGAAAAAATGCGGCCTTGGTAGTGTCTATATCCAATGCACGTGTCATGTCTTTAAACGCCTCGGGGTATTTCTTCAGGTTTAAAAACAGCTTGGCGCGTTCGTGGTAAGCACCCGCGTTGTTGCTATCTTCTTTAATAACTAAGCTTAATGAATCTAGCGCAGTTTTTGGTTTGTCACCATCGCGTGGGCCGCATGCCTGTAAGGCAAGCACGGCAATAAGTATATAAAAAATTCTATGCATAGTTGTGTTTCTGTCAGTCTTTACGGGGTAAAAGCCCCATAAAGTTATCCCCAACAAAAATAAACCCTTTGTTGGCATATTGGGTCAAACTATTTTTGCCTTTTATCGGAAAAATATGAAAAAGACCATATTGGTAACCGGCGCAACATCAGGTTTTGGCAAAGCCATAGCGCTGAAATATGCTGAAAACGGGCACCGCGTAATAATTACCGGCCGCCGCAACAACCTGCTGGAGGAACTGAAAAACGACATTACCCAACGTTTTGGTGGCGATGTATACACCGCCTGCTTTGATGTAAGGCATAATGCGGAGGTAGAAAATTTTGTTCAAAACATACCAAAAGAGTGGGGGAGCATTGATATTTTGATAAACAATGCAGGACTTGCAGCCGGGCTTGACCCTATAAACGAAGGCCACCTTGACCATTGGGAGGCCATGATTGATACCAACGTAAAAGGCTTGTTGTATATGAGCCGCGCTATTAGCAAGCTGATGGTAGAACGTAAAGCAGGCCATATCCTCAATATCAGCTCTATTGCAGGGATAGAAGTGTACCCCAACGGTAACGTGTATTGCGCCACCAAACACGCGGTAGAGGCGTTAACCAAAGGGATGCGCTTAGACCTACACAAACACGGTATAAAAGTATCGAGCGTAGCACCGGGTATGGCTGAGACTGAATTTTCTATCGTCCGTTTTGATGGCGATGAAGCCCGCGCCCAAAAAGTATACGAAGGTGTGGAAGCCCTTACCGCCGAAGATGTTGCCGAGAGTGTATACTTCATTACCGAAAGCAACCCCCGCGTATACATACACGATATAACTTTAACCCCCGCAGCGCAAGCATCGGCAACAACCGTAATTAGAAAGTAACACCCACCACCCCCCTTCCCCCTCCTAATTTAGGAGGGGGAAGGGGGTGGTAAAACAGACATGAACGCAATCCTAAAATACATACAACA
This sequence comes from Flavobacteriales bacterium, assembly GCA_031412115.1. GTDB lineage: Bacteria > Bacteroidota > Bacteroidia > CAMBQF01 > CAMBQF01 > CAMBQF01. The sequence continues at coordinate 5,039 of JANOCJ010000217.1, read as the reverse complement.
CTACATTACCGGGCAAACCCGGCACGATGTGCATTCGCCGTTTATGTATAAACTGTTGGAGAAGGTTATTTTAGATACACGTTACAAAGAAGAATACCGCGACATTGAAAGCCTGAAATGGCACCTAAAGCGCAACAATACCACCATTCAAGTAGTTGATTTTGGCGCAGCAGGGCATCGTACTTATTCTAAGCCTATTTCGGCTATAGCTAAAAATTCAGCCATAGGCAAACGCCACGGCAGGCTGCTTTACAGACTTAGCAAGCGTTTTCAACCCCAATATGTGTTAGAATTAGGCACGTCACTAGGCGTAGGCACTGCCTATTTAGCCAAAGGCGCAGGCAAGGTTATTTCTTTGGAAGGTTCGCCTGAAACGGCTGCCGTTGCTGCTAAAAACCTGCAAGACCTGGGTATAACCAATACCGAAATTGTGGTAGGCAATTTTGATGAAACATTGCCTGCAATAATATCAACCCTACCGCGTTTAGACCTTGTGTTTTTTGACGGCAACCATGCCAAAGAGCCAACATTGCGCTACTTTGAACTATGCCTGCAAAAAGCGCATAACGACACAGTTTTTATTTTTCACGATATACATTGGTCGGCCGGAATGGAGGAAGCCTGGGTTTTAATTAAGCAGCACAATGCTGTACAAGCCACGGCAGACCTGCATTTTAGCGGGCTGGTATTTTTTAGGGATGAACTTACCAAACAACACTACCGTTTCCGTTTTTAGGTTGTACTTTTGCGCAATGCCAAAATTTACACGGTTTATCATATTAGCCCTTTTGTGCCCGCTGCTATTGCAGGCGCAAACCAAAGCCAAAATTCTTATTGTGCCGCCGCAAAGCGTTGCGCTTAATAAGCCTTCGGTAATAGCCATGCGCTCAAACAACATCAAGCCCGATAGTTTGGTAAACGTGGCCCGCGCCATATTTGCCCAATCGGCCCAAAGCCTGTTGTCTGACTTTACTGTGCGTATGTTTGGCGCCGGAGATACCGCTAAACTGCGCCCTGTGCCTGTTAGCCGCACTACTATGGCTAAGGTTAAAAAGCGCAACTTTATTACCAAAAAAGAGAAGCTGAAAAATAAAAAGGTAAAGTATAAAGGTGTTACCATTGGGCCCGACGAAAAGCTAAAGCTGGAAGCCGAGAAACTGAAATTCAACTACGATTACGTGGTGTTTATTACCTTTTTTGAAATTACCGACTCTAAATCAATGAATTTTGCTTTGAAGCCGTTAAGCCGCTTTGCGGTGCATTACGAGGTTTACGATAAAAATTTAGTGTTTAAATCAGGCAATGTTATTGGCGATGATTTTACAATTTCGCCTACCATGAGCCCTTCAGTGCTGTTCCACTACATTACTTTATCGGCCCAAAACGTGTACCTGGCCGTTGGCAACGGGCTCAACTAACCCATTTTTCTTAATGCTTAATAAAGGCATTAAATGCACAATACTTTCCATGCCTGTTTGTGTTATGCCTAAACTTTCAAAAACCCCTTGCGAGGCTTTGTTATGGCTGCGTGTACCCGTTGGGCAGGCAACAATGCCTATTGTTTGCGAGTAGTTTATGTTAAACCGTATAAGCGATGCAAACAAGCCCGCATTGCGGTATTCACGCAGTACACCGGCGTGCAGGCCCTCATATTCTTTAGTGGTAAAATCAATGCGGTTGGCTGTAAAACCAACAGCAAGTCCGTGCATTTTAATAATCCACAAACGGTAGTTGGGGCCAATAAATTCTTTGCTTAAATACGTTGCTAGGCAATGCGCCTCCTGCTCCTTACTTACGTGCCGGGCTAGTTGCGGGCTTAGGTAATAACCAATAGGGTCGTCGGCGTACGATTGTTTGATGAGTTCAACCAGCGTATCGGCGTTTTCTCCCGTATATAAATCAAATGTCAACCCTTCGGTAAGTGGCATATTTGGAGGAAAGTCAGCAGTAATAGGGTAGTACTTTACAATGTCGTATACGTGGTGCCAATCAATACCCGATCGCTCCAACGCAGCAAACACTTCAGTCTTATCACCCTCACGAATTTTTAAGCGGCAAATATCAAAATCGCCTGCTGTTGCCTCAGTAATAACTCCTTCAATATTTTGCGCAGAAACCAGCGCATGGCCCGTCTTCAACCCAAGTATCCCGCTATCGTTTACAGAATGATAAATCTGCCCCATCAATGCTAAGGTAAGAATAATCTTTTTACATATATTTGAAAACCTATGACAGAACAAGAAAAAACTAAATTACTTAATTACCGATGTGGCTACCGCACGTTATTTAATAACGATCTTAAAGTTATTTGGGGTAATGACGGCGATACTTTTATTTTAAAAATAGCAAGGTCATTTTTATTACTGATACAAATTTTACACCCGGGTTTTCTTGTTCGTACGTTAACGGTTACGTTTTTCTATATAAAGAAAAGGCTTGACCCGGATAAGTATTATCATGCAAAAGTGCGGCCCATAAAAAAGAATGTAGTAGATTTTTACGTTCTGCTCAAAGCAATATTTGCAATTGCTTCAGTGTATTGTTTCCCAAATAACTCCACGGTTTTGGTTTTTGTTATGTGGTCGCTAATGGAAACACACACTTACCTTGTTAGTCTGGTGTTTTTTAATGATATTTATTCTGCACCCTATTCTCCCCGAAGGAATATAATGTTAATGTTTTTTAATTATTTTGAAATAACATTCAGTTTTGCCTATCTGAATTTGTATTTTGCTGACCATTTCAAAGGTGTTTCAAACTCTGCATCAGCCGTATATTATAGCTTTGTTACCTCGGCAACATTGGGCTATGGCGATATTTGCCCTAAAGATGGTGATGAAACTGCCTACGTAATAGTAATTGTTCACTTAGTTTATTTCTTCACTTTCATCGGTCTGTTGTTTAATTATTTTATGGGGATATTGAATTCAGGTAAATAGGAAAAAATCGGTTAAGCTAAATGTCTTCTAGCTTTGCTATGCCGCCTTATCAGCCACAATTTTAGCCAGTTTTAATGCCGTATTATAATGCTGTAATGCCTTGGTGTTATCTACGCGTTTAAACTGGACATTGGGGCAAAAATATTTTTCCGTTCAGAAAATTTAGGTGGTGAATATAATCATTGAATGAGAAGTACAATTCTTTTTAGAAATACAATCCAAACAGATTTCAATTAACAAGTGCGTAGATTTTTATTAACGTTAATATTTATCCCACTAAAACGCATGTTTTTATTGCAAAAAAATCCATTTTTCAATCGTTTTTATCTGTTTTTAAACGGTTTTATCTCATTTTTTGACAAAAAAATGCACCTTTTTTTCGTTTGAGGACTTAAGTTATAGCGGCTTTCAGGCAAATAGTACCCGAAAATTCAGCACACTTTAATAAGAAATTAATAGGAGTTTAAATTGCAACTATGCTAGCATGCTTTTGGCCTTTTCAATGCCCGTTACCAAGGCATCAATTTCGGCTTTGGTATTGTAAAAAGCTAAGGAGGCGCGCACCGTTCCGGGAATAGAATAGCGGTCCATAATGGGTTGGCAGCAATGGTGGCCGGTACGCACTGCAATGCCTAATTTATCTAGTATTACACCAATATCGTAAGGGTGTATATCACCAATTAAAAACGATAAAACGCTAACACGTTCACTGGCGTTGCCTATAAAACGCAGGCCTTCAATAGTGCTGAGTTGCGCTACTGCGTAGGCGTACAGTTCGTGTTCGTATGCAGCAATGTTAGCTATGCCCAATTCGTTAATATAGTCAATCGCTACTCCTAAGCCTATTGCAGCCTCAATTGCCGGTGTTCCGGCTTCAAATTTAAAGGGCAAATCGTTGTAGGTTGTATGTTCTAACGTAACATGCTTAATCATGCTTCCGCCGCCCTGGTAAGGGGGCATAGCGTTTAGCAATGCTTCTTTTCCATACAACACACCAATCCCCGAAGGGCCAAATAATTTATGGCCTGAAAAGCAGAAAAAATCAGCATCTAAATTCTGCACATCTACCTGCATGTGTTGCACACTTTGTGCGCCATCAACCAATACTACCGCGCCTTTGGCATGGGCTTTGGCAATCATTTCTTTTACAGGATTAACCGTACCAAGCGTATTAGAAACATGCACCACAGCGACTAATTTAGTGCGCTCATTTAGTAGGTTTTCATACTCTTCAATAATCAGTTCTCCTGCATCATTTATAGGAACCACGCGCAATACAGCGTCACAATCTTCGCAAAGCATTTGCCAGGGCACTATGTTGCTATGGTGTTCCATAGCGGTAATAATTATCTCATCGCCTTTATTGATGAAAGCCTTGCCATAGCTGCTGGCTACAAGGTTTATACTCTCGGTAGTGCCACGGGTAAAAATCACCTCATGCACTTTATTTGCGTTAATTAAAGCACGTATTTTCTCACGCGCTTCTTCGTGTGCATCCGTTGCCAACTGACTTAAATGGTGCACCCCACGGTGAATATTGGCGTTGTAATTATTGTAATAATCAACAATAGCATTGGTAACAGCAGTGGGCTTTTGGGCCGTTGCGCCGTTATCAAAATATACCAAAGGTTTACCGTTAACGCTGGTGTGTAGGATAGGAAAATCGTTCCGTATCGCTTCAACGTCAAAGGTTTGGGTAGTTGCTATGTCAGTTGCTGTTGCCATTATTTATTCGGAATAAATCCACTCCTCACTCCTCTCTTTTCGCTTCGCTAGTAAGTCAAAAATCGTTGCGATACCAAGCCGTCTATATACTCTCTTAACGATTCAATCTCTATATGGTTTATCACATCATTAGCAAAAGCATACATCAATAATGCGCGTGCGCTGCTCTCGCCTAACCCGCGGGAACGCAGGTAAAACAAAGCATCATCATCCAGCTGGCCGGTTGATGAACCATGCGAACACTTCACATCATCAGCATAAATTTCCAACTGTGGTTTGGTGTATACCGTTGCGTTATCTGTAAGCAAAATATTTTTATTGCTTTGAAAAGCGTTGGTTTTCTGCGCGTCTTTTCGCACAAATATTTTACCGTTA
>JANOCJ010000216.1:0-10386 GCA_031412115.1 Flavobacteriales bacterium | reverse complement strand
TTTTAGCTGATGGCTTAGCAGCAGCTTTTTTAGGAGCCGCTTTTTTAGCAACAACTTTTTTAGGAGCTACTTTTTTAGCAACGGCTTTTTTAGCGGCTGGCTTAGCAGCTGCTTTTTTAGGAGCTGCTTTTTTAGCAACTACCTTTTTAGGAGCTACTTTTTTAGCAACAGCTTTTTTAGCTACTGGTTTAGCAGCAGCTTTTTTAGGAGCCGCTTTTTTAGCAGCAGGTTTTGCAGCAGCTTTCTTAGGAGCGGCTTTCTTTGCAGCTGGTTTAGCAGCGGCCTTCTTAGGGGCTGCTTTTTTAGCTACTGGTGATTTTGTTTTTTTTGCTTTCATTTTTTAGGGGTTTTGCAAAATGTTTAGCAAATTTGATTATATAATAACAGCATTTTTAATACGACTGATTATTTTATTAACAATTACCCTGTGTAAATGTGTGAATTATAAACAGCTATAATAAAGTGCTTTTTGCTGGATCTTCTACGCGCCTTTATTCATAAATGTTTCAGCGCATTAATAAAAAAATATTACAGCAATAAATTTTAGAATTTACCTGTAAGTTTTTTTATTTCATTTAGTTTCATCAATGCTTCAACAGGTGTTAAAGTGTTAATGTCTATACCATCTAATTCATCACGAATTTGTTCCAGCACCGGATCATTCAATTGAAAAAAACTTAATTGCATATTGCTTGCAGCTGCCTGTAAATCGGGCTTTGCGCTTGCGCCACCTGCGTGTGTTTTTTCTAATTGTTTTAAAATTTCGTTTGCACGATTTAAAACTTTTGCAGGCATGCCCGCCATTTTTGCAACATGAATTCCAAAACTATGTTCGCTGCCACCGGGTGTTAATTTACGCAGAAAATGAACTTTGCCGTTAGCTTCTTTAACAGAAACGTTGTAATTTTTTATGCGCGAAAATTGCAACGCCATATCATTCAACTCATGGTAATGTGTTGCAAATAATGTTTTGGCGCGCGCTGTTGGTTGCTCATGTATAAACTCGGCAATAGCCCATGCAATCGATATTCCATCGTAGGTGCTGGTGCCGCGCCCTATCTCATCAAGTAACACTAAACTACGGTCGGTAAGGTTATTTAATATGCTTGCCGTTTCGTTCATCTCAACCATAAAAGTTGATTCGCCTGACGAGATATTATCTGATGCACCAACGCGTGTAAAAAGTTTATCAACTAATCCAATTCGTGCAGATGATGCCGGAACAAAACTGCCCATTTGTGCAAGCAAAACTATTAATGCAGTTTGACGTAGCAATGCACTTTTACCGCTCATGTTGGGGCCGGTAATTACTATTATTTGTTGGTTGGTATTGTCTAAATAAATATCGTTGGCAACGTACGTATCGCCTACGGGCAGCTGCTTTTCAATAACCGGGTGGCGGCCGTTGCGTATGTCAATTACAAACTCTTCTTCAATAGCAGGCTTGGTGTAATTATTACTTTCGGCTATTGTAGCAAACGATAATAAACAGTCTAAACGCGCAAGTAAACTTGCATTAAGTTGTATGGGTTTTATATACTCTGCCGATGCTAAAACAAGGTCGTTAAACAGCTTTGTTTCCAATGCAAAAATTCGGTCTTCGGCACCTAATATTTTCTCTTCGTAAATTTTTAATTCGGGTGTAATATACCGCTCTGCATTTACCAAAGTTTGCTTGCGTATCCAGTCGGTTGGTACTTTGTCTTTATGCGAATTTGTTACTTCTAAGTAATAGCCAAACACATTGTTAAACGCCACTTTTAGCGATGTTATGCCGGTGCGTTCAACCTCGCGTTTTTGTATCTGCAATAAATAATCTTTGCCTAAGTAAGCTATTTTTCGCAGCTCATCCAACTCTTCATTTACGCCTTCGTTAATTACATTTCCTTTGTTCACCAAAACGGGTGCTTCGGGGTGCAATTCTTTTTCAATGCGCGATGAAAGTATAGCACACGGATTAAGTTGCTCGGCAATGTTTTTTAGTGCCGGGTTTTCATTTGTCTCGCAAATAATTTTTATCTCGGCAGTAAGTTGTAATGCTTTTTTTAGTTGCACCAATTCGCGCGGAGAGATGCGCACTACCGATACTTTTGATATGATGCGCTCTAAATCACCAACCTGTTTTAGCTTTTCAGTAATTGAATTGGCCACATCTTTATGCTTCAAAAAATACTCAACAACTTGCAGGCGTTCTTCAATTGGCTGGCGGTCTTTTAATGGCAATGCCACCCATCGTTTCATTAAACGCGAACCCATTGGTGTTACCGATTGGTCAATAATATCAATCAACGTTACGGCATTTTCGTTGTACGAAAATGATAATTCTAAATTGCGGATAGTAAAACGGTCAAGCCATACATAACGGTCTTCGTCAATGCGGGCAATAGATGTTATGTGTGCTGTTTTGTCTTGTTGGTTTTCATTTAAATAATGCAGCACAGCGCCTGCGGCAACAACACCTAAATTTAATTCTTCAACCCCATACCCTTTTAACGATGCGGTGCCAAAATGCTTTAATAAAAGCCCTCGGCAATAATCATTTTTAAATATCCACTCATCTAATGTGTAGGTGTAAAATTTATCAGAGAACTGTTCGAGAAATAATTTGCGTTGCGATTTTTCAAAAATTACCTCGCTGGGTTTAAAGCTTTGCAACAGTTTATCAATGTATGCAAATGAGCCTTGTGCAACCAAAAATTCGCCGGTTGATACATCAATAAAACAAACACCTGCTTTAGCTCCTTCAATATGTACCGAGGCCAAAAAATTGTTGGTTTTATAATCGAGTATTTTATCGTTGTAAGCAATGCCGGGTGTAACCAAATCGGTAACGCCACGCTTAACAATTGTCTTTGTTGTTTTGGGGTCTTCCAGTTGGTCGCATACCGCAACACGAAAACCGGCACGCACTAATTTGGGTAAATAGGTATCTAACGAGTGGTGCGGAAAACCAGCCAACTCAATATGGCTGGCTTGGCCATTGGCCCTTTTGGTAAGCACAATGCCTAGTACTTTTGATGCTTTAATAGCATCCTCACCAAAGGTTTCGTAAAAATCGCCCACACGAAAAAGCAACAAAGCATCAGGGTACTTTCCCTTTATCTCGTTAAACTGTTTCATCAATGGGGTTTCTGCTACCGCTTTTGCCATAGCTGCGAAATTACTAATTACATTATAAACCTTCAGCTATAGTTTTCAGCCATTTTTATTGTGGAAAACCCATTGTATGTAAAATAAAAAAGTCCCGCGCAACCGGGACTTTTCTCACTAATTATATGGAAAAACTACTTGGTGGTTTTCTTTGGCACTATCGGTTTTTTAGCCAAACCAATGTTTTGCAAAAAGCGTGTAAAGCCTGATACTTTTTTGCCCACTTTGCTATTGTTTACCTTAGTGGTTACATTCTTTTTCAGGTTTTGGTATTCTTTACTTTTAGCAACTTGGTTAAGCACAATTTGCAAGTTTTGCTGTGTTAGCAAATTACCATTTAAATTTAACTGTGCCGGTTTTTGTACTGCATTAGTATTTGTTGGTATAGTAGCCGGTGCAGGGGCCGGTGTTGCAGTACCATTGCCTGAACTTCCTTTGTTTCCGTGCATAGTGTTTACGTTTCCTTGGGCAATCAATCCGGTGCAGAAGCTAGCGTTTAACGCCACTATAACTGCAATAATTTTAGTTTTCATTTTTAAAAACATTTTACACTCAAATATTCAATTGCTGTGCCAAAGTGTTTAATTAGCTGATTTTAAATAGTATAGATATAGTTGAAAATGGGATATTTTGAAAGATATTTGGCATAGTGTATAAACTTTAGTATACTTGTTGGCTATTTAAAAATCTATGAAAAAAATATACTTCTCTCTTTTCGCTGCAATGCTTTTTGTAAGCGTAACTTTATCGGCCCAGCCTTGGTGGGTTGAAAATGTTTTATTTATTCAGGTAGCTTCAGGCCCCAATGGTGCCAACGGTTCTAACGAATGCATTGTACACTGGCAACCCAACGCTAGTATTAATTACGATCCTCAATACGATGCCCAAGCCCTACCCGGAGGCCTTAATAACCCATTTGTTTATACAATGAAAAACTATGTAGATACAACTACATTGGGTGTTGATGGCTTTCCAAGCTTAACGCAAGATTATACAATCCCTTTAGGCTTTAGGCCCGGATTTACCGGTACGCATAAATTTACTTTTGAGGATAGTGCCTCTTTTATTATGCCTAAAGTGGTGTATTTAGAAGATATGCTGCTGAATACCTGGACCAATGTTATAGCAACACCAACCTATACTTTTAATGCCAGCATTGGCGATAACCCTAACCACCGCTTTGTATTACATGCCTACGGCCAGGTTAATATTGCAGTAAATAATGCCGCTTGCAACGGCACAGGTAGCATTCAAATAGGCCCCGGTGGTAGTGCACAGTGGCAAACCTATGCCCTGCTTACCAGCCCAGGCAACGTACCGGTAACTAATGGCAATTATGTTTTGCCTACAACCATTAGCAACGTAGCATCGGGCAACTACACACTAAAACTTACCAATGCTTATGGCTTGGTATATAACTACCCGGTTACTATCGCCCCATCAGGTACGCCGGTTTCAGCCTCTTTAACATCAATTACCAATATAGCATGTGGCGAAACTAATACAGGTACTGCAACAATTAATGCAAGTGGTGGGTCTGGCAATATTGGTATTGTATGGAATACCGTACCACAACAAACAGGAGCTACGGCTTCGGGTTTAGCACCGGGCACCTATGTAGCTACTGCTACTGCTACTAACGGCTGTAGTGATACGGTACAAATAACAATTACTGCCAACCTTGCTGTTGAGGGTACAATAGCATCGCAAACTAATATTCAGTGTAACCAAGGCACAGGTTCTGCAACTGTTGCTGTAACCGGTGGTTCAGGTACCAATACTGTTACTTGGAATACTACGCCACCGCAAACCGGTAATACAGCCACCGGTTTAATACCGGGCAGTTACATTGCTACCATTACCGATGCTAACACTTGTCAAGATACTATAAATGTTACTATTACCAATACTTCGGGTGCAGATGTTGCATTGTCGGCAATAAATGATACGGTGTATGTAGATAGCACACTTAGCTTTTCAGCTACCCTTGCCGGTGCCGACTCTATAACTTGGAATTTTGGCGACAATACAATTATATCCGGTACATCTACCAGCCAAAACCATAGCTGGACTATACCCGGAACTTATACTGTAACGGCTACTACCAACGGCCCTTGCCCTGATTCTGATTCATTTATTATAACCGTTATTGATGTAGTAGGCATACAAGAGCTTAGCAATGAACTGGATGCCAAAATTTGGTTAAATAGCGGTAAATTAACCGTTAGCTACAACAGCCAAAGCAAACTAGATATAGCTATTTATAACACCTCAGGCCAGTTAGTTGAATCGTTTAACAAGGTTGCAGGTACCAATGGCTTGTATTCTGTTAATGTAAAAAACACTCCGGCAGGTATTTACTATGTTAAAGTAAGCAACGGTAAACAACAGTTTGCGCGCAAATTAGGCGTGTGGAACTAAAGAAATTTAACAGGGCTGCAAATTTTTTTCATTTTCTGTTTGGACAAATAAAATATTTGTCTACATTTGCAGCCCTATTACGGGAGCATAGCTCAGCTGGTTCAGAGCATCTGCCTTACAAGCAGAGGGTCCGCGGTTCGAACCCGTGTGCTCCCACACCCAAACAAAACCCTGGCATTTGCCGGGGTTTTTTGTTTTAAATTATTTCTCCCACAACAAAAGTGCTTCCCCCAATATAAATGGCATCGTTAGCATTGGCATGCCTTACAGCCGCATTGTATGCTTTTTTGCATGTTGTGTAGGCTTCTCCATTTAGGCCATACTGTGCAGCTTTTTCTTGTAGAATAGTAGCATCTAGCCCCCGCATAAGGTTGGGCTTGCAAAAATAGTAATGTGCTTTTTTAGGGAGTAGGGGCAATACTTTGTCCAAATCTTTATCAGCCACCACACCAAAAACAATGTGCAGTTGCTCCTTTTTTAGCTCCTTTAGCTGTTGCATGGTTTGTATCAAGCCATCATAATTATGACCGGTATCGGCAACAGTGTAGGGTTTTTGGTTAATTACCTGCCAGCGGCCCAACAAGCCTGTTATGGAAACAACTTTAGCCAAGCCTTCTTTTACCGCCTTTTCAGGTATAACAAATCCCTGTTGACGCAATTGGGATACAGATGTTAGCACGGTAGCTATGTTTTTTAATTGATAATTGCCGGTAAGCTGAGAAATGTAGTTGCTTTTCTTTTTAGTAGATTTATTGGTAACCTCAATTGCCAGCTTTAAGGCGCTTTGGCTTTGCTTTTTCAGGCCGTATATATCTTCAGCAAAAATAATGGGGGCTTTTTCTGCTTGGGCTTTCGCAATAAATATAGGGGCGGTTTCTTCATTTCGCTCGCCAATAACAACAGGCGTATTGGTTTTTATTATACCGGCCTTTTCGCTTGCTATGGCAGCCAGTGTATTGCCTAGCAAATCCATATGGTCGTACCCAATATTGGTTATGATAGATAGGCGTGGACAAATGATATTAGTACTATCCAGCCTTCCGCCCAAACCGGTTTCTATTATGGCAATGTCAACTTTTTTCTTCTTGAAATAATCAAAGGCCAAGGCAACGGTTAGTTCAAAAAACGATGCATCAATGTCTTTATACAAAGGCATTTTTTCGGCAACAAATTTCACCACAAAGTCCTTCGATATCATTTGTCCGTTAACACGTATACGCTCCCTAAAATCTTTTACATGGGGCGATGTATACAGGCCTGTTTTATAACCCGCCGCCTGCAATATAGCCGCTAAGTAATGCGATGTTGAGCCTTTGCCGTTGGTGCCTGCAATATGAATGGTTTCAAAGCTGTTTTGGGGGTTGTCTATTATATCGCATAAAGCAATAATATTGCCTAAGCCCGGCTTTAAAGCAGCCGCGCCTATACGGTGGAAAACCGGCAGGCGGGCATATAAATAATCTAAAGTTTGCTGATAAGTCAAAACCTACTTATTTTGCATGCAAAGTTAGCCCATTGAAAAAACATCTTGCCAATATTTTTCAGTTTAACCGCCGCGAGCGCATGGGCGTTATTGCAATGGCAGTTTTGCTGGTTGTGCTTATTGTGGTAAACCAATTCCTATACCTTATCATCCCTGAAAAGAAATTAGATTATGCCCAGTACGAGCATTTGCTAGTGGCCGAAACAAAGCCCAACAACTATGTACCTAATGATGCCAAGAAAGAAGTTGTGTCGGCAGGTAAAACCTATACAGAAGCTACCCAAGCAGAAAATCAACCCAAAAAACAACAAGCAGTAATAGAACTTAATACTGCCGATTCGTTAGCGCTGTTATCGCTTGATGGCATAGGCCCGGCATTTGCGGGGCGCATTATTAAGTACAGAAAACTATTGGGTGGCTTTGCAAAGAAGGAGCAATTGGCCGAAGTGTATGGCTTTAAGGAGAACTATGAACAGGTAAAAGATTTTATTATGGCAAATGGTAACGTTACCAAAATCAACCTGAATACCTGCACGTTTAAAGAGTTGAATAAGCACCCCTATATAGAATATGAGTTAACAAAGGCCATATTCAACCTAAAGAAAAAGCTGGGCAAGTTTACAAGTGTTGATGAGATTAAGCAAATAGATTTGGTAAACGCCGAACTATACAATAAACTTGCACCATACTTAACAACCCAATGATAGAGCAACGACTACAACACATCATTCGCGATGTAAAAGATTTTCCAAAACCGGGCATACTTTTTAAAGATATTACCCCCATTTTAACCGATAATGCCCTGTGCGATGATATTGTAGAAGAAACCGTAAAGCGCCTTGCTGGTATTAAAATTGATGTGGTTGCGGGTATTGAAAGCCGTGGCTTTTTATTCGGTTTTTTAATAGCGCAAAAACTGCGCGTGCCTTTTGTGCCGGTGCGCAAGGCAGGCAAGTTGCCTTACCAAACAGTATCGTACAGCTACGATTTGGAATACGGCAGCGCTACCATTGAAGTGCATACCGACGCCATTAAAAAAGGCGATAATGTATTGATACATGACGACTTGTTGGCTACCGGCGGAACAGCCGTTGCTGCTGCCGAATTGGTTAAAATTTTAAACGGAAATGTAGCCGCCTACAACTTTATTGTAGAGCTTGATTTTCTGCATGGCCGCGATGTATTAACGGGCTATACTGATAACATTATTTCGTTGGCGCATTATTAAAAAGGCCAACCAGTAAGCATAAAAAAAGTCCCGACATGGCGGGACTTTTTATTTTTAGTTTTTTGCTTTGCACTACTTAACAATAACCTTGCGTACTTCTTTGCCCGCAGGGGTATCAATTACCAGTAAATACATACCGGCTTGCATAGTTGCAGTACTAAAGGTATATAATGCTTTGCCTGAGTTTTGTTCAGTAGTTTGGGTGGTAATTACGCGGCCGGTAACATCTACCAACGACAGTGTTACTTTGCCTTGTTTTGGGGCATTAATATTTACATATAAACTACCTGTTGCCGGGTTAGGAAAGTAATTAATTTGATAAGGGTTAGCCTGTTCTGTAATGCCTGTTGGCACTACAGTAAAATCTAAATTATCGTACATCGTTTGGGCCGCTGCAGCGCTGGCTTTCAGGTCGTCCTCATTCTCTCCGGCTATAAGCGCAAAAGCTACAATTATAGTATCGTTAGCAGCTATAGTAAATGGCCCGGTTGATACCACATCCAGTATGTCGTTTCCGTCTACAGTTACATTGCCTGCCGTGTTGCGGCTGGTTGATAGGGCTGTATATTTTTCCGATGTGTCAAAGCCATCAATGGGGTTTATACCGCCATTGCCGCCATCAACATTATCTATTGAATATACGTTGGCTACGCCGGGGCTAAGCAGTTTTATACCGGCGTATAAGCCGCTTTGTTCGGTGCTGTAGCAATAGCCCATGCGGGTGTTTGCATCATAGCCCGATTTGTTTTTATTGAAATCCATAATATCCCAGTCGGAAAATATACCGGCATATAAATCGGTAATCTCTGCGCCTGATGTATTAATAATTTGGTACTGTACCATAACGTATTTACGGTCGGGTGTGGTGGTCCAAGCCCATGCATTATGCAGCACTTCAACCCCAATAGGCGGGGCAGCAATATTGTCGGTAAACTTACCTTTAGCATCAAAATTTGATATTACCGCAGGTACTACGCCTTGCACCAATTGCTGCGATATAAAGTCGGCATCGCTGGTGCCACCGGTGGCGCCACGCACATAGTCAGATACCAATGAGCCCGAAGTACCAATCATTAAACCTCCTTCATACATCAAGGTAGTACCGTTCATATAAGTAAAGCCCAGGCCTTGAGTTTGGTTGTCGAAGTTATAGCCTAAGCGGCCTTTGCTGGTAATGGTTGTAGCTACATCGTTAATGGCAATATTTATATAGTCAACATTAAATTTAACGGTTAAATATTGTATGGTAGAATAGGAGCCATCGGCAAAAGTAAATTTCAACAATATGTCTTGGTTAATAGGGCAGTTAGGCTTTACAATAATCTTATACGGGTTGCTATTATTATCGGCCGTAGCCATAGTTGCCAATGAACCTAATGTTGCATTTGGCTGAATAATATCAATAAAAATAGAGGTAGTTGAAAGGGTAACGGTAAGGTTGTTGGTAGGAGCCAGGTAGTTGGTAAATAAACCGCGAATGTTAACTGTGTCGCCGGCTACAAAAGCATTGTCGTTGCCATCAAGCATGGTGTTTGATGTCATAACTACCGATGGCGAGTTATTTTCTGTTAACGCCCTAAATAGGTTGATGCGGCCTTTGCCCAGCTTGTTAGCATAAAAGCTGTTGCCTGGGGTATTGTCAATAAAATCAGCCGTTACACGCAATTTTTCTGCAGTTTGCAATGCATTGTATTGCGGAAAGTATGAACGGATAATAGCTGCAGCACCGGCAGTAACCGGAGCAGCCATTGATGTACCGCTTGAACTAATGTAGATATTCCCCTCCCAGGTTGATAGTACATTATCGCCGGGGGCGCAAACATCAATATTGTACCCATAGTTTGAGAAGGTTGATTTCCTGTCATTGCTATTGGTTGATGCTACGTTTAGCACATAGTTATATGAAGCCGGATAAAACAAATTATCGCTGGCATCATTGCCCGCTGCACCTACAACCAGCGCATCTTTATTTACGGTAGCGTAGTCAATTACATCTTGCCCAACATTGCTAAATACATCGCTACCCCACGAGCAGTTGATTACTTTACAGCCATGGTCGGCGGCATAGGTAATGCCCTCAAAAGCTTTAACAAGTGCACCGGTA